>CALBWK010000124.1 GCA_937969415.1 uncultured Saprospiraceae bacterium
CCTTATAGATGACAAACCGTACCCTGCAACCTTAGTGGATGGCAAAATAAAGGATGATAGATTGATCCAAATAAGTCCTGACGAGATCCTACACATATCCATATATAAGAAAGGTGCAAAACGAGAACTTCCACAGGAACTCCAGGACTATGCAGATCAGTGTCTTGTAATGGTTGTTGTCACAAAGAATGGTGCAAGTCCTGCCGATGTAGATTTATCTTCTGAGCTGCCACCACCGCCATCTCCCACAGAGGCTTCTTTACCTCTAGAGTTATCTCAACAGACAAAAGCTGCTGATATGGATATACCAGATTTCACTTTGTATCAGAATGAACCTAATCCGTTTAATGATAACACAACAATCGGATTTACCTTGCCAGAACCTGCTGAAGCGACCTTGACGATCTATGATGTTGCAGGCAAGGTGATCAAGAAAATCCAATTAACCTCAACTCAAGGGTATAATGCAATCGAACTTAATCGTTCAGACTTCATATCCACTGGTGTTCACTATTATCAAATAGATAGCGGGACCTATACGGCAACTAAGAAAATGGTCGTCATAGATTAATCAGTTTAAACGCAGAAACAGAGAGCCAATTCTTCAGGAGTTGGCTCTTTTTTATTATAGAGTAGTCACTACTGAGCAAGTTTGATCGTTTCCATACTACTTTTTGATAATAGACCGTTCTGATAGTTAACAATTTGGTACTGTAGTTGCAGCTAATACATAACAATAAAGTATAATATGAGAAAACTAGTAAGATATTCCCTCATCGTCTTTGTGCTAGGCAGTTTGTCCTCTTGTGTCAGTAAGAAAAAGCTGGCAGAAGCACAATCTCGATACCAGACTGAAATGGATACCGCCAATAGACAATTGGGCGAGTATGGCGAACAGATTAATGACTATATGGCTAAGCTAGCCGCTTGTAATGCCGAGAGAGAACGTCTCTCAGGTACAACTGAAGTACGCCAAGAGCAGCTACAGGATCTCAAGGACCAACTGGCTGATTGTAGAGCACAGAGAGACAAGCAAGTAGATCAAGTTGGAGACCTTACGGTTCTCTCACAATCTGCCAATGATAATATCAAAGAGACTTTGGATCAACTAGAGCAAAGAGATAAGTATATCCATTTGCTACAAGCAGCGAAATCTAAAGCTGATTCTATAAATCTTGCCTTAGCAGTAAATCTCAAGAGTGTACTGCGGGACGGCATTTCAGATAGTGATGTAGATATACAAGTTGATAAGACAGTTGTATTTGTCAATATTTCTGATAAGATGTTGTTTTACTCTGGTAGTTCTAATATCACGACTAGGGCTAAGACAGTTCTTGGAAAAATCGCTACTATCATAGAGTCTAGACCTAATCTAGAGGTAATGGTAGAAGGATATACAGACAATGTACCTATGCGTAATTCTTGTATAGAGGATAATTGGGATCTCAGTGTTAAGCGAGCGACTTCAGTAGTTAGAGTCCTTCAGAAGGAGTACAATATTGATCCTAATCGACTGATAGCAGCAGGAAGAGGAGAGTACAATGCTCTTGCCGATAATGCCACTGATGAGGGTAGATCAACCAATAGAAGAACACGTATCATCATACTACCTAAGCTTGATGAATTCTACGATCTATTAGACCCTAGTCAAGTGCCAAAGTAGGTACAGGACTTAATTGAATAAGAAAAAATAAGGCTGAACTATAGAATAGTTCAGCCTTACTGTTTTTGGGATGAAAAAGTGGTTATGAAAATGATTAATGCAGAAGACTCATTTCCACCTTTTTTTCAAGTTCGGCGACAGTTTCCTTAAATAGTGTATCGGTGTCCATAAGATCCTTTACAGTATTAATAGAATATATTACTGTACTGTGATCTTTACCACCAAAGTTGTTACCTATGTTCTGCAGTGAATTTTCTGTATAATTTTTGGCCAAGTACATAGACAATTGTCTAGCAATGACGACCTTTCTTTTTCTAGTTTTGCTACTCAAGGTATCTAGTGGTACTTGAAAGTGATCAGCGACCAACTTTGCAATGTTCTCTACAGTGATGCCTTTTGTTTCCTGAGTAACAAACTTTTGTATAATCTCTTTAGCAAGATTAATGTCAGGAATTCTATCGTTAAGGTTGACTTGAGCCATTAGCGATATTAGGACACCTTCTAGCTCACGTATATTATTCTTGATATTAAAGCAGATGTACTCTTTGACTTTAGTTGGGATCTTATCAGCATCTGCACCTAATTTCTTATCTAGTATCGCAAGTCTGGTCTCAAATTCTGGCGCTTTTAAGTCCGCCATTAATCCCCACTTAAATCTATTAATCAATCTATCCGTAACACCGTTGAGGTCTTTAGGAGCTCTATCGGAGGTTAAGATGATCTGCTTATCAGTCTGTTGTAGATTGTTGAAGATATTAAAGAAGATATTTTGTGTCTTTTCTCTTCCTGAGATAAACTGGATATCATCGATAATGAGGGTATCTATCAGAGAGTAATAATTCAGTAAGTCATTGATACTGTTATTACGTAAGGCATTAACGATTTGTGTGGTAAACGATTCTGTGGTGAGATAGAGCACATTGTGATCAGGATCTCTTTCCTTTATTGAGTTACCTATAGCGTGCGCTAAGTGTGTCTTGCCTAAGCCTACACCTCCATATATCACCAAGGGGTTAAATGCTGTACCTCCGGGTTTCTTGCTAATAGCATCACCAGCAGACTTTCCGATTTTATTGCAATCGCCTTCTATGTAGGTATCAAATGTATACTTGGGTATGAGGTTAGATTGTATTCTTGATTTCTTGAGACCTGGTATGACAAACGGGTTTTTGATGGTGTTAGAATCAAAAGGGTGTTGTGCTTTTAGGGCTTTAGGTTTTTCTACAACGATTTTATATTCTAACTGCCCGTTAGGTCCGAGTACTTGGTAAATTGATTTTTTGAGTATCCCTAAAAAGTGTTCTTCTATCCAGTCATAGAAAAATTTGTTGGGGACTTGTATAGTGAGCACATTGTTTTCGTGCTTTATGGCTTTAATTGGTTTGAACCACGTGTTGAAACTTTTTTCATTTACATTCTTCTTTATAATAGAGAGACATTGGTCCCATAAGGCTGCGTAAGGTTCAGTCATTAGTTCTCTGTTTTGAGTATACACTCAATAGTTAAATTGGTCTGTTATTCGGTCGGAATTTAAGCAAGGTAGATTAAGCTAGTTGCGCTTACATATCACTCGCTCGGGCAACAAATATGTGTCTATTTATCCGCTCAAAAAAATATTCTTTCATCTATCAGAGAAAAAAAATCTTGTAATGTCTATTCAAGGCAAAATTAAATGGGCTTGCAGAAATAAAATCAGATCATATAGACACATTTAATTATATGTTAATATGTTAGATACTGAAATACAGAGATTTATGTATTAAAATAGCTTAATAGACATAAGGCCTTAGTTTTCAATAGAATTATTTTACCCACTCGTTTTTGCAAGTCACACAGCGATTTGGTTTGTTCTTTTCGAACACTAAATCGATGCGGCCGAGGAGAATTCCAGCAAAGCCAACTTGGTTAATAATGACTGTTTCGCCAGCCTGATTGTTTTCTGTTACAGGTGCTTTAAGAAAGGTATGTGTATGACCTCCTAAGATCATATCTATATGCGTCGTGTTCTTAGCGAGTAAGATGTCAGAAGGTTGGTTTTCAGATTTGTATTTAAATCCTAAATGCGATAAACAAACAACAAAATCGCAACCCATTTCTTCTTTAAGTACGATAGCTTCTTTTTGCGCTTTATCAAATGGATCCTCGTAAACGGTGTCTAAATACAAATTTGGGGGTACAAGACCGTCTAGCTCTATACCTAATCCGATAACACCAATCTTGACACCATCAATATTAAAGATCTTATGCTTTTGTATGCGATCTTTTAAAATAGTATTGTCAAAGTTGTAGTTGCTCACTACAAAAGGAAAATTAGCGTGCGCCATCTGCTTAGAGAAGCCATCTATACCTGCATCAAAATCGTGATTGCCCATCGTGCCTGCATCATACTGGAGTTCACTCATCAGCTTAATCTCTAGTTCTCCTCCAAATAGATTGAAATAAGGTGTACCCTGAAAGATATCTCCACTGTCAAAGAGCAATACATTCTTCTCTCGTCGTCGTATAGTATTGACCATATTGGCCCGCTTAGCTACGCCGCCCATACCTTCATTTCTGCCTCCATCCATAGGGAAGGGGTCTATTCTACTGTGGACATCATTGGTATGCAATATGGTAATCTTAGTTAGATTGGGCTCATCGACAAAGGCGCCCATCGGAAAGCTTCCTGATGCACTGACAAGAATCCCTGCTAGGCTATTACCTATAAATTTCCTTCTATCCATAATATTACTTTGAGATACGTTGAGTAGGATCTATACTAAGTTGCAAGCCTGCTTCTCTAAGATCTTCGAGATGGGCTATTATGATCTCCCTTATGAAAACGCCTGATTCCTCTTGGGGCAACTCCTTCAGAAACGAAGCTTGATCACCGCCATTGGCTACATAATCAGGCACAGCTACTCTATAGCTTTTTGTTATGTCAAACGGTTGTCCTTGTATCATAATGCCAACAGCCTTATTATTCTTAATCGTGAAGCTCAGCCCTTTGCTTATGGGCCACCCGCCACTATTGGCCATAGCATCCAGTAGTGTCTGCATCGTCTGTCCATCTACTTGTAGTACGACTAAGGTGTTGTCAAAGGGCATCAACTGGAATATCTCTCCTCTGGTCAGTGGACCTTTGGCAACAGTCGAAAGCCTAAGCCCACCATAATTCTGAATCGCGAAATCCACTTCCTCGAAGAACATCTTATTGGCTTCATCATAGAGGATGTCACAAAACCAATTCCCCATATTAGAATTTGGTTTCCTCTTGACCAGATCGACTTCCAGGGCTCCTAACACCTCATCCATCTCCTCTGCCATTTGAGTTCTGTATGGCAGGATCATTGACTCTATTTTGGAGTCTAGAGGGATAGTACCATCTGTCCTTATATTTTGAGTTTCGACAGAGGCTAAATGCTGTACAGATTTGCACCCAGTAGCCAAGAGGAGTGTCAGACAACAAATTCTAAAAAGATTACGATACATCGTTTTGGTTATTTTAGTCTAGACCCAGCTCTTTTCTTAATGGAGCATCTTTAAGGTCGTGTTTGCTCCAGTAATCTAGCATTTTTCTGGCCTTTGCAGTTGCTGTCGTCTTCATTTTTTTGCTTTCACGTCCTATAGAGTAAGCTTCTTCTTCCCACCGTTCTATATAGTGCGGAAACTCCGACTCGAAGTGGATTGTAAGCGTCCGATCATAATCAGGGTAGTGCAGCGTGTAGATACTCTTTTTGCCATTTTGCTTTAGTGTCCCAGTCGCATTAACAGCTTTTGGAGATTGATGGCAGAGTTGTGTATAAGAAAGACTGGGTATGACATTAAGTGACCCTTGCGGTAAGAGTTCTGGATTGATTCTTATGGTACTCCATATTTGATCCTCTAGGATAGCCTTATCTAGTGTGACAGTACCATCACCGTGCGATTCGAAATAGGACCTTTGTTCCAGATTATACTTTTTGTCCTTGAGGTTGAGCTGGCTATAAGATTGCCCACACCATTCTTGAGCGCTAAAAACAGCCTTTGTCGAGTATGGATGTGCTTCTAGATTTTGAGGTGTAAATATGGATAGCATAGTCGAATAGGGGTAGACCCCTGTATAGAATTTCCTGGCCATATTGAGTTTAAGGACAGGTATATTGTCTTTGGGTGTCTGACTAGGGTAGTCGAGCTTCACTTGCTTAGACTTACTAAATGGTTCTGTGACGAAGATTGTATTTGCAGTGCCAGGGTGGATCTCACCATAGCGTTCTTGCTGAAGGTCATAAGTGGTTATTTCTGCTAGACCTTGATCCCAGTAGTCAGAAAATTGAGAGGCAGGTGGGATGCTTAGCGGATTAGTCTTTGCCTCTTGGTGCCCCTTGTCTTGTCCTAATAATATGGCTATCAGCCCACTACACATTAGAGTAAATAGTAATATTTTCATTTGACTGTGATAATTGTTATGTTCTACTAATGTAACAGCGTAGTACTCAAGATGTTATAATCTCGAGGGAAATATGGGCGACAAGCTGGAAACCGACTACATGTCTAGAATTATCTTTGCTTCTTCTTTGACAGCTTGGATAGCTAAGCTTATGGGACTTTTGGGCATCTGACGCAGTTTTTGCATCAGGTGATTAGCAAACTCAGAGGGGTTATCGTTGTGAGCACCGTCATCATAGCTATTGGTGATAAGTGCAATCGTATCGTTTTTGGCTAAGGAGATAATATCCCAGAGCTGGCTGCTGCAATAGAGTTGCTGCGCCATATTATGTTCAAATTCTTTCTGTACCGAGATGACCATAGCGTTTTTGAGATCCCTCGCTGTCATCTCCTTGTCCTTGAGTCTTAGCAAAAGTTGAGGGATGCTGACGCGTTCGCAAAGGAGGATCAAGCGCTCATAAGCCTGCAGCTTGAGCGGAATAGCATCCTTGCTGTAATTGGCCTTTAGTTCCAGAGCTTTCATCTGGTATTGGCCATCAATAAACTTCTTTATTAAAAGATAAGCTGTTCCAAAGACGATAAGACTTGGAAGGACATATTTGAGTATTTCTAGAACTATTGTCATATCAGAAGAAGGATTGTCAAACTAATTTTCAAAAGCTGATGTTACAAATGTATATTTTTGGGTCATACTAGTTTTTATACAACGCCATTATAATGCAATCTAATACAGATACTACGCCACAATCGCCAGTCAGCCTTACGGAGGGTGCGATTAAGCAACTTAAAATACTATTTGATGACAAGCACGTACCAGAAGGCTATGGCTTGAGGGTAGGCATCAAGGGCGGTGGTTGCTCAGGTTTTACGTATGTCTTGGGCTTTGACGAGAAGAAAGATGGCGATGAAGAGTTTATGGTCAAAGGCGTCAAAGTCTATATGGAAAAGGCCCACGGGCTCTATCTTTTGGGTATGGAAATAGATTGGCTAGATGGGCTCAATAATCGAGGCTTCATCTTCAATAACCCTAATGCTACAGATACTTGTGGCTGTGGGACTAGCTTTAGCGCTTGATCAAATTCTTTGATTGTTATGTTTATTGATTCTTGTTGTGTAATTTGAATTTGTTTAAAACTTAACCGAATCGCCCATTTAGGATGCACTCCTTTTGTTCCCCTAAGCTTACGAACCAAATGATTACCAAACAATTAATCATTTGCCTCGCCGGCAGGCTTTCATTTTTGTCTTGAAACAAAAACGAAACAAAAAATTCAAGGCT
>CALBWK010000125.1 GCA_937969415.1 uncultured Saprospiraceae bacterium
TGTTGTGCCGAGGCTGAAGAGATTGGCCGTAGAGAAGATAGATTATAGGATTCATTTCGCTTTGAATTGTGGAGCTGTGAGCTGCCCGCCGATTGCTTTTTATAAGTCAAAGCACCTGGATGCTCAATTAGACTTGGCGATCCAATCATTTTTGGAAGCAGAGACGGAGTGGGATGAAGACAAGAAGGTTGTGGGTGTAACGGCTTTGTTCAAGTGGTTTTATGCGGACTTTGGAGGTGAGGCAGGAATCAGAGCCATCTACAAGCAGCAACTGGATCAGGACTTGACAGGTTTTACGATACGATATCGGGAATATTCTTGGGAGGATGATTTGAGTAATTTTAGTGAGTAGGGCAAGTACATAAGATCATCAGCCAACATTTATTGCCAGAAAGTCAGAGAGGTGAGATCAGAAATAATCCAATGTATGTCATTAATGAGGAAGATAGGATCGAGTATGTCGCCTGCGAACCGAATAAGATTGAATCAGAGTTAAGTGCTTTTTATAAGCAAATAGAAGCTTTGCTGGATAGGAAGATGGGCGCGGCAGAATCTTTTTTCTTTGCTTCACAGATTCATTTAGTATTTGTAAAAATTCACCCATTTCAAGATGGAAATGGTCGCACAGGACGCCTCTTGGAAAAGTGGTTTTTGCTTAGTAAGCTAGGACCTAACGCCGTCTCGATTGAGTTAGAGAAAAACTATTACTTGAATCGAAAAGACTATTACAACAACCTAAGACGCTTAGGTCTTGAGTATGAGCAGCTAGATTATAGTTTAGCACTCGATTTTCTGTTGATGAGTATCAAGGGACTACAGGGAAATAGCAAGTAAATTACATTCAGAATAACATCACTCAGGGAATACGCCTAGTATTTCATATTAAGCCCCCTCCGAGTATCCACCCAATCTCATCTCAGACATAACATTTGATTCTAAATCATAGTTTTTTTAGCACAAGAAAACTGACAGATTATGAAAAGTATCATTTGGTTAGCCCCGTTATTCAGCAGTCTATTTTTCATCTCTTGTGGACCTACAGAAGATGATGAACGCATCAAATATCTGCAAGAAGAGATTGCCTATCTCCAGTCTTCCAATGACAATATGTTGGAGAAGATGACTGAGTTGTCGATTATAAACAGAGAAGATGCTGCAAGTATCCATACCTCTCTGCAGATTATGCAAGAGCAGCAAGGTTATATCACCCAGCTTTCAGAGAAAATTCAAGAGAAGGATTCTATCAACTTTGCGCTCGTCTCTAACTTGAAAAGTTCTCTACTAGATGTCCACGATAGTGATGTCGATATCGAAGTCAAAGGCAGTGCCGTCTATGTTTCACTATCGGACAAGTTGTTGTTTAAAACGGCAAGTGCACAAGTCAATAAGGAGGCCTATGAGGTGCTGGGTAAGGTGGCTCGGATAATAAATGACAATTTTGATCTGAAAGTGCTCGTACAAGGGCACACAGATGATGTACCTATCCACAATAAGTACTTCTCAGATAACTGGGATCTCAGTGCCAGCAGAGCGCTGGCCGTCGTTAGAGTCTTACAAAACAGATATGAAGTAGACCCCAGTCAGCTCACCGCTGCAGGGCAAGCCGAATATGCTCCCAAAGTCGACAATGACAGCCCAGATAATAGGCGTATAAATCGTAGGACAGAGATAATTCTGAGACCAGATCTAGGTCAATTCTTTGATTTGATGACGCTTCCAGACTTCCAATCACCAGAAACTTAAGAAAATCGTCCATATCGGTACTATACCCCTCGCAGAAGCACTGTTTTTGTGGGGGGTTTCTTCCTCTAGGATATTTTGGCATCTTTGCCCCCGCTTAGAACAAAAATCTAAGCCCTAGCTTATGGAATCCATTAGAAATATTGCCATTATCGCCCACGTCGATCACGGTAAGACGACACTAGTCGATAAGATCATTCACGAGTGTAATGTCCTCGACCCTAGAGATGACAGGGGAGAGTTGATTCTTGACAACAATGATCAAGAGCGAGAAAGAGGTATCACGATCGTCTCTAAGAACGTGGCTGCACGATACAAAGGTGTTAAAATCAATATCATCGATACTCCTGGTCACGCCGACTTTGGTGGTGAAGTGGAGCGGGTGCTCAAGATGGCCGATGGCGTATTGCTGCTGGTAGATGCCTTTGAGGGGCCGATGCCACAGACAAGATTTGTATTGGGCAAAGCCATAGAGTTGGGCCTCAAGCCTATAGTCGTAGTCAATAAAGTCGATAAAGAAAATTGTACGCCAGAAGATGTACAGGGAGATGTATTCGACTTAATGTTCAACTTGGATGCCACAGAAGAGCAAATGGACTTTGTGACTTTGTTTGGTTCGTCTAAGTTTGGCTGGATGAGTTTTGACTATGAGAAGAAGACGGATAACATCATCCCTCTTCTCCAAGCGATTGTCGACAACATTCCTGAGGCACCTTATGTAGAAGGAGATCCTCAAATGCAAATTACCTCACTAGACTTCTCCAAGTTTACTGGAAGGATTGCTATCGGAAGGATATTCCGTGGCGACTTGAAAGTAGGTCAAGACCTGATGCTGTGCAAAAAAGATGGTGTTCAGAAGAAAGTCAGAATAAAGGAGCTCTTCGTCTTCGAAGGCCTAGGTAAGACAAAAGTAGAGACGGCAAGAAGTGGAGACATATGTGCCATAGTCGGTATAGAAGGTTTTGATATCGGTGATACGCTAACAGACATCGATAATCCGCAAGCATTGCCGCATCTCAAAGTAGATGAGCCGACTATGAGTATGCTCTTTACAATTAACAATTCGCCTTTCTTCGGGAAGGAGGGCAAGTTTGTGACGTCAAGACACTTGAGAGACAGACTCTATAAAGAGACTGAAAAGAATCTTGCCTTGAGAGTAGAGGATACTGATACTGAGGACAAGTTCAATGTTTATGGTCGTGGTGTCTTGCACTTATCTGTATTGATAGAGACGATGAGGAGAGAGGGTTACGAATTACAGGTGGGTAAGCCTCAGGTAATCTATAAGGAAGTAGATGGAAAGAGGTGTGAGCCAATGGAGTTGCTCGTAGTGGATGTACCAGAAGAATTTTCTGGAAAGGTTATCGAGCAGGTTACCCAGAGAAAGGGGATGCTCAAAGTGATGGAGCCTAAAGGTGATCTACAACATTTAGAATTTGAAATCCCTTCAAGAGGATTGATAGGTTTGAGAAATAATATGTTGACCGCTACTTCTGGTCAGGCGATTATGACGCATAGGTTTAGTGAGTATGCGCCTTTTGCAGGAGAGATTCCTTCACGTACTAAGGGCTCGATAGTTTCTGGACAAGAAGGTCAGGCTTTAGCGTTTGCTTTGGATAGACTTCAGGATAGAGGAAAGTTTTTTGTAGCGCCAGGTGATCGTGTCTATATAGGTATGGTTATAGGCGAGAATACAAGAGACACCGATATGGAAGTTAATGTCATCAAAGGAAAGAAGCTCACCAATATGAGAAGTTCTGGCGCCGATGACGCTGCTAAGCTGGCGCCGAAGATTGTACACTCATTAGAGGAGGCGATGGAGTACATTAGAGAGGATGAGTATTTGGAGGTGACGCCGGAGAGTTTGCGGATGCGGAAGATTAGCTAAAGTTATTAGAGATATAAAGAAAGGAGCAGTCGTGAGACTGCTCCTTTTTTGTTTTGTATTGCAGTGGTAGTTAAATCTTCACCAACCTCAACGACTGTCTTTTATTATCCGCCGTAATCAACACGGTATAAATACCCGCTGGCAGCCCGCCAAGATTAAGCTCTGCTTTGTCATCCACTCTCATATTCCGTTCCCAGACTTTTTCTGCGGCAAGATTGATAAGTTGTATATGTGCCTCTGGTGTTACTTCATTAGTAAAGAGGGTGACAATGTTTTTTGTAGGATTAGGGGCTAGGCTCCAGTTGCCATCTTCTACGTTGTCTACACTACTCGTCAAGACAGTTATGCCGTTGACGAAAGTTCTTTGACCACAACCATTTCTGACTAATAAACTGATTTCGTAAGTTCCTGGACCCGGGTATTGATGTCTTGGATCTGACTCTGTACTTATACTGCCGTCTCCAAACTCCCAAAAGTACTCTGTCACATTAGAGAAGTCTGCATCAAATTGCAATGTAGCAGAGCCTATTTCTGTGAAGTCCCATCTTCCCGATGGCACATCTTCTATGATGACTTCTTCAACTAGAGTCTCGGTGCCTTCGGAATTGGTTACAGTCAAGACTATGTTCTTTTCCCCAGGTATAAAGTAGCTAAAGTTATGCGGGCCTGGCCCTGTTGCCGTCCTTGGTATGCCGCCGAGTCCAAAATCCCAATTATATGTCAGCAACCCACCTGTAGAATTGTCTTCTACCACCAGTTCCTCTAGGATACAAGACCCATCACCTGCTACAGAAAAATTGGCTTCAGGAGCTGTCAAGTTAATCGAAGTCACATTGATGTTGTCTATGTAGAGATTATTGCCTCTATCATTGAATCCAATAAACTGTATAATGGCTTTGTCAAGTTGTTGATAGCTCGATAAATCAATAGACTCAGAACTCCAGTTATAAACTTCATTAGGTAAATCAAAAAATGAAGAACTTGTAGCAAGTCCAGCCCCGCTCTGCTCAAATAAAGTGTCAAGCACTTCTGTACCACACTCACTTAGGATTCTTACTATAAGTCCGTCCTCTCTGTCCTCATAGAAATAAGCTTTGTCAAAACTCAAGGCTAAGGTTCCACTACCTGCAGTAGTAAAATCCAAAGGTATGGAGCTCAATATATCAGTAGTCTCTCGCTCTCCTGCATCCGCAAAAGGCATCACACATACATTATCACGTCTGCCATCTCTCTGGATAGCGGAAACAATTCCCCAAGTCGCCTCATCAACTGGACTTTCTGTATTCCAGAAGCTAGGAAGTCGCTCTTGTGCATTGAAGTCTTCGGAAAAAGGCAAGGCCTCTCCTGCATCAAAATAACTTTGACTTGCAAAAGTTAAGGTATCATTTTGTATCAGAAGTTCTCCATCTCTAGATAGCCAAGTGACTATATCCACGTCACCATTGTCTGTCAATATAAAAGGTTCTGAGAAGGTATGTGTGTACGTACTATCGGGTAATAAATTTATATTGATATTTTCTGTCACAGCTGTGCTACCATTGACAGAATAAGACAATTCAAATTGGGTTAAGGCTTCTAATCCAGTATTCTCTATTGTAACTACTGGAAACTCTGTAATAGGTCCTTCGCAGACGATGTAGTTGCCATTGTTAGAAAGTTGTAGGCTGTCAAAAGCAAGGTCCATATCCATTTTACAATTGACCAGACCCTCTGCGGTGGTCCCTATAGCAATAGATCGTTGGCTTCTGATACCGCCATCATAGTTAGCGGATACTGCAAAGTAGTGTTCGTCAAAGGAGTTGACAATTTGTAGTTCCGCAAAAGTATCGGTAACTGTCACCTCATATACCATATAGCGATCACCAAGTCTGTAGATGTCATAGCTAACAGCCTCGTCTATTGGATCCCAAGTGAGGTCAAGAATGTCAAAGCAGATTCTTTCTATGTCTAAGTTTGATGGTTCCGGAGCAATAGTAAACTGATCAGAAATGACTTCTACACCATTTCTTATAACCTTTACACGAGCTTGGTCTGTAATGACATTGGGCAAGCTGATGTCTTTATTCTTTCTAAGTGAGGCACCGCCTAGTGGCATCCAAGTAGCACCATTATCTGTAGAGATTTCCATTGTAAATGTCTGGTCTGTATCGATAGCATCCCAGTGTGCCGTCATAACATCACGTGGAGCCAATAGCTCTCCCTCTGTCGGATAGGTGATGACAATGTCGTCTGTAAAATACTCCCACGTGTAGAAGTATTCATGAACACCAAAGGGCAGTATGGTTCCTGCTACCTTAAGTTCATACGTCCCCGCTTCAGGATTTTTTATAGAAATTTGCTCTACATTATTCAGTCTATCTATGCCTCTAGTCGCTGGCATATTTAAGAGACTGGCATCAGGAGATGTATCCAGAATATAAGGCAGATACTCTTCTCCGTTAGTTGCTCTTAGAGTGCAATCTAGATCGTTGACTAGTGCAAATGCTGTGTTGGTCAGACCAGGTTGATCCGCCCAATAGACCATCACTTTTACTTCTGCAGTGCCGGCAGGAATCTCTATGGAGTGGGTGTTGCTATCTCCTGCATTGATGGAGACTTTTTCATAACGTTTTTCTTCAATGGCCAACGCTGATTTGTACGCATTGACATTTCCCCAACCAAAAATAAAATCAGGACCCGGTTGACCTAAGTCGTCTGCTGTATTGAGCATTAGGGTTTTGAGTAGTGCGGCCTCAGCAACTTCACCATCATTGTTGTCTGCATAGGCTTGGTGGAGCATTCCCATCACGCCAGCAACCAAGGGCGCAGAGAAAGAAGTCCCACTGGTCGAATTGTAATTGTTATTGGGTAGGGTAGTTGTATGGGCTTGACCGAGAGCTGTGAGATCAGGTTTGATACGGCCATCGTGTGCTGGCCCTCGACTGCTAAAGCCAGAGATCACACCTCTGTAGTCTGTACTACCGACTGCAATGACATTCTTGCCGACCTTATGTCCTCCTGTAATGTTGCCCCATTGATCTCCTGCCCCATATCCACAAGATTCTCCGTTGCTGTTGCCAGCAGAAAAAACGTGCATCAAGGTAGGATTATCATAACATTGCTGATCCACAGTCTGCGTAATTATGGTATAACCTCGATTGCAACCATTACTATAGGAGGAGTTGGTAACGAGGACATCTTCATTGAAGTGAAAGTCCATCGTATTATCTAAAAATGAAGCGCGGTAATTGATAACATAAAGGTCTGCGGCAGTCGCCATCCCAGGTATGTTGGGATCATAATTGGCAGCTCCACACATTACCCCAGAAACATTATCTGCGTGTATGAGGCTGTTAGGTGACAGCGTCTGATTGAGTCTACCTTGGAAGTCGATATGTGGTCCTACGTGGCCATCATCTCTCGTCATAACACTGACACCTTTACCATTGTAGCTTCGTCCCGTGGGCAGTCTAGAATCAAGGAGATTGGCTTTTGCTAGACCTTTGCCTCTGGCATCATCAGGAATAGAAGGCTCTGGGCCATAATCGAGTCTTAACAGAAAGGGCAGCGCCATCAAGTCATCTAAGGCTGCGGTAGGCACGTGAATAAGCATTTGACTATTGTAGCCGTTGTACTCTTTAGCCTCTACACCTATTTCCTCTAAGGCTGTAAGGACGGTTGCTTCTCTAATGTCTTCAGGATAGGTCATCGAGAGCTCTAATTTGTTTCCGACTGTAGCCCATTGAGGGTGTGCTCCAGCAAGAATATCCTCGTCGACTTTCATCAATTGGGGAATGACATCTATATACCTCACACCAAAATTTCTCAATTGCTGAGGATCAAAATTTGAGGCTATAGAAACATAATAAGTTTTATCTGGAATATAGGAGAGTAGTCTGAGACCTCTGCTTTCCATATCGTGGATAGTCTCTAGATCAGGAAGTGCTGTAAACTGTACAAGTCTATAATATCGACCTTCTACTGAGGTTGTTTTTTGAGCAGCGTTGTTGAGGTAGTTTTCCAGATTGGGGTCTGGAGAAAATTCGTGTGTGGCAACTTTAATGTTGTCAGACAACTGCGCTGAGGCAAGGCTACATATGAACAATAAAATTAATAGGAATAGAGACCTTTGCATTGGATGTAGATTTTCACCTAAAATAGAGAAAATCCTACCGATCGTCAGGATGGACTATAAGTATATAGCCGACATAAGCGCCTGCTAATACCAGTTATTTGATGACGATTTCATCTGCAAAGAGCCAGCACTTATAACCAGCACCTTTATGGTGGTCAGGACAGTATTTGAGACTGGTCGCTACAACTTTGACGTATTGACCTGTCGCTGCTCCTCTGACAACAAAGTCTTTGGTGATAGCACCAGTATCAGTCGTATTTATCTTGTCGTTTTTAAGAGAGCCAAAGTGTGTCCATTCTCCTTCTTGACCTACCCAAACCTCTAGCCGTGTTGGCATAAAAATCCAAGAATTTTCATCTTGAAGGAATCCCATTCTGAGCTCAGAAATATTTTTTTGTTTACCTAGATCGACGGTCGCTACTATGTCCTGACCTTCGTAACCTTGCCATACACTATTCCTGTAATCATCACCTCCACGCAACTTATCGATAAGTGCTAGGTCACCTCCCGCCGCATATTGTGAGGCATAACTTGAGTTGAGTTGAAGTTTTTGATTGTCATCCATTCTGATAAAATGACTTGTCGCCTTTGTACTTGACAAAGCTCCTGCTTTTTCTGCCCAAGTGACAAGTTTTGCTCTGTCCTTTATCGTGATGGGTTTTTTATATTCTTTGGGCTTGTTATCATTAAGACTATAATAAATTGTCGCTCCCGGTGTAGCGCAGGTCAAAGTTAGTTGCGTGGATTTTATAAATGATCTATCTCCACTTGCAAGAGCGGGTATGGCTACAAGTTCTTGAGTAGTGATACGACTCTGAGGTCTATCTTCAGCTGCTATACCGAAGTCATTGTCTGGCGAATCGCCCATTTTAAAATTTAGATATGGACCTTCCATAAGAAGTTGATGCGTAAGGGTACTCTTCTTAGAAGGTAGATCATTAATAGCGAAGTCTTGGATGTACAGATTATCTTTTGTGTTGTCTTCTGCTTCTATTATAAGATTATTACCATTTTCTAATTCTATGAGTGTATAATCAAACCAAGGAGAGCCAATCTGGTACTCGTTGCTTCCAGGTGCTACAGGATAGAATCCTAACGCTGACATCACCAGCCAAGCACTCATCTGTCCGCAATCTTCATTGCCAGAGAGACCATCGGGCGCATTATGGTAAAGTTCGTCCATAATTTGTCTTACATATTTTTGAGTCTTATGCGGCTTACCGATATAGTTGTAGAGATAAGCGATGTGATGGCTCGGCTCATTGCCATGCGCATACTGACCGATGAGTCCAGTTATATCCGCTTGATTCCTTCCTGAGGTTGCAGTGGAAGCAGTAAATAAAGCATCTAATTTCTGTTCAGCTTCTTTTTCGCCGCCCATTAGACTAATCCATCCCGATACATCTTGGGGCACATAATAACTGTACTGCCAAGCATTAGCTTCGGTATAATTGAAGTTTACTTCTTCTGGTTTGAATGGATGGAACCATCTATTGTTGGTTCGGGCACGCATAAATTTTGTCTCGGGATCGAATACATTTTTGAAGTTTTGTGCCCGTGCATAATAAGTATTACTCAGTTGTGTTCGGCCCATTTTCTCCGCCATTCTAGCGATAGTCCAGTCATCATAGGCATACTCCAGGGTCTTAGATACACTTTCGGCTTCATCAGCAGTAGTAAGTAGACCAGAATAAGCATATGTGGAGATTCCAAGTTTGTCCGCTTCCGCATTGCTGGTCATAGCTTCTAAAGCAAGCTCAGCATCATAGCCAGTTATGCCTTTGAGATAAGCATCAGCTATGACAGGTGTAGCGTGATAGCCAATCATACAGCCAGTATAATTGCCTGCAAGTTCCCACATCGGTAGCTGTCCTCCTTGCTCATATTGATTTAGAAAGGTCTTTATAAAGTCTACTGTTCTATCTTGTTCTATGATCGTATAGAGAGGATGGGTCGCTCGATAAGTGTCCCAAAGCGAAAAGACGGTATACTGGTCGTGACCTTCTGCCTTATGGATTTCTAAGTCAGTACCTCTATATCTGCCATCTACATCAGAGAAGATGTTGGGGGCTATCATTGTATGATAGAGGGCAGTGTAAAAGATGGTTTTTTTATTGACATCTTCATCTTTGATTTTAATTTTCCCTAGAGCTTCAACCCATTTTTCTTCTGCGCTAGTACGTACTTGGTCAAAGTTCCAATGATCTATTTCTGATTCTAAATTATGACGAGCGCCAGCGATATCCACTGCAGAAATACCTACCCGCACTTTAAGTTGCTGCTCTGTAGTACCAAATTCAAGAGCAGCCTTAATTGCTTCTCCTCTTACAGATTTTTTGTCTGAGGATTTGCCGTCTAATTCTATGTAGCTATTGATTAATGGCTCTTCAAATTGGATGACAAAAAAAAGTTTCTGATCTCTAGCCCAGTTATCAGAATGCCTGTATCCGATTATTTCTTTTTCGTTGACGATTTCAAGATGGGAGTCGATAACTTTATCTCTATGGACAAGGTCTATTATGATTTTTTTTTCTTTTCCTTTTGGAAAGGTATATAAATGCATACCCGATCTTGTGGCAGTCGTCAGTTCAGCGACAATAGAGTCCTTAAGTAAAAGAGTCTTATAGTAGCCAGGTGAAGCTACCTCTTTTGTTTTGTCAAATTTTGAGACATATCCTTCGTTACCATCCGCTCCATTATGGAATTGGACATCTCCACTAAATGGCATCAAAAGAAGGTCGCCGTAATCTGAGACACCAGTCCCACTTAGATGTGTGTGGCTAAAGCCGTAGACTTGATGGTCGCTATAATGATATCCACTGCAGCCATCCCATCCTTCCAGCCTAGTATCTGGACTAAGTTGCATCATACCAAACGGTACAGTAGCACCAGGAAAGGTATGCCCGTGTCCTCCAGTTCCGATAAATGGATTAACGAGATCTAGTACGGCCGCATTCTTTTGGCCATAACTAGGGATTGTTATTAATAATGCAAAGAAAAAGAAAGGTAGGATACGACTATAGACAAGCTTCATAATAGGTCTGCATAAGAAGACCTAAAGTAAGTCTATTCAATTAAAATTTCGGGACTTTGATTTTAAATCTTCATAATCTTGCCAGTATTGACAACGATACCTTTGTCTTGTATCTCATAGAAGTATATGCCGTTGTTAATATTCGAAATGTCGATGTTGGACTCGATATTTCTGAGAGGATTCTGAGATAATAACCTGCCATCTTCATTGTAGATCATTATAGAAGACTCATCAGGCTGGTGATTATTAAAGGTTACTTGCAGATTGTCTCTTACTGGGTTAGGGTAGATTCTGACACTGGCAATTCTTAATTCTTCTGTAGATGTAGATTCGCAACCTTCTCCCGGAACGGTATACATAAGAGGTGTTACAGTTTCGAGACCGATCTGTTCTATACCGCTAGCGTTGATCGCTTGTACATCTATGACCAATGAAGGTGAAGTCATCGCATCCCCTAAGTCAGCTATTGTAAAAGAGGTCTCACTGCACTCGCTACCTATAATATTGAATCTAAACGAGCACAGAACTGCATCGTCTGCTAAGGTTCTTACGCCTACACCGTCAAACCAATTGATTCTGAGCTTTCCTTTAGATGGGTCAGCCATATCTTCTTCAGGCAGTATCGACAAGAAACCAGGAAGCTCTGGATTAGCACTAATTTGCTGGTCCACTTCTAGGACTGACTCGTCCCAAAACATAAATAGTTGAATGAGGGTTACGTCTGTAAAATCTTGAACTACCAAATCCACATCGACGGTAGTTTCTGTCATCTCTGTGATGGCAAAATTGATTTTCAACGGAGCTTGCTGGCCATAACAATTTAAGGCCAATACTAACAGTAGCGCTAAAGCAGATAGACGATACATAAAAAGCGGGTTCAGAGGTAAATAATGTGGGATTATAATTTACCGACCCCTAAGATAGGAGGGAAATTTACTTTATAGTACTAATCAAATGAGAAATCTTGGATAAAGATAAATATAAATTTATTATTATCTGTAAACGTCTGATAAACAATATTTTATGTGTCTATTTTATTTTTTGGATTTCAGATTGTTTAATGATATACATTGAATATCGTCTATGGTTAACGTGTGGCCCTCTAATGGCGTAAGTACAACTTCATATGATCTTCCTGGCAGCAGATCAAAGAAGTTTTGAGAGAATTGAATAGAAGAAGCGCCAAAAAGATAGAGATCTTTAACCAGGACTTTGGATTTCAATATAAGTTTACTCAGTTCATTAGAGGTATCTAGACTTAAGGTTAAGTTATGATCCCCTATAGGTACCAGGGTATAACTAGAGTCTATTATCAATTTTGATACATTATAATTTTCGCTATTGAGTACTACTTCTACCCAATTATAATTATTTATCAATTCCTTATTAAGGGAGAGGTCTTTGACTTCTTGTGCATTAAGAGGCACATTGTAATGACTAAGTATTAGCTCCCCGTTTTCGTCTTTGAATTGAATGTCGATAGTCTGTTCTTCTGGGCTATCGTTGATAAGGTGTAATTTAGAATCAGTTACATTAGTAAATAGTGTCAAAGGCTGATAAGCTTTCTCGACGGCGTAGTGTAGCGCTTTCCACTGCCCATTAAAATCAAGACTACTCCACGATACAGCAGGCCAACAATCATTGAGTTGCCAGTACAAGGTCCCCATACATCTAGGAAAGTCAAGTCTATGCTCTGATATGGCGATTTCTATTCCTTTAGCTTGTGTGAGTTGTGATAAGTAACTTAGCTCCAACAGATTGGTAGGTGTCGGAAAATAATCATCAATGTGCTGGTAGATAAGTCTATTGCCCTTGTAGCTTTTTTGGCGATGAGCGAGCAGCGTATCTTCTAGGTCAAATTCTTTTGGGTTAAAGTATTTTTCTATCACATTAATGTTAGGAAAAGTCTGGAAGCCATATTCAGAATTGAATCTCCCAATATTAACTCCATAGTCTTCAAATGGGGCTTCTCCGTGGAAAACCCCCCAATAATGCATTGAACTATGATTAAAATTTTCTCCGGCATTCCAATTGGATAAAGGAGAGGTGTGGGAATAGTTGGCAGATGGGAGAATTCGATGAAGGCGATTCGGTAGACTATCCCAAAAAATACGCTTGTAATTATCATAGAGCACTTCTTGGTGCTTAGATTTTATCTTATAAGTGTTCTGCCAGCCCCAGTTGTGCCAGGCGACATCAATCTCATTATTGCCACACCAATGGACGATGCTTGCGTGATGTCCGAGGCGCTTTACATTGTCTTCTACCTCTGTCAGCATATTTTCTCGAAAGTCCTTATCAACTGGAAATATCGTGTTGGCAAACATAAAATCCTGCCAGACCATCAATCCTAAGCTATCACAGAGTTCGTAGAAGTAATCTTCCTCATAGATGCCCCCTCCCCAAACGCGGATCATATTCATATGCGTGGCTGCAGCTGTGGTAAGCAATTTTCTATAATCTGCTTTGCTTAACTTATTGGTGAAGTGGCTTTGGGGGATATAGTTGGCGCCTTTGGCAAATATGGGTCTATCATTAATCTTAAAGTAATAGGAAGTCCCTATGCTATCTGGCTCGTGGACGAGTGCTGCAGTACGCAAGCCCACCCGCTTAACCAAGTGGTTGTCACCTAGCTGGATGTGTAAACGGTATAAGGGTTGTGCACCTTGACCATTGGGCCACCAACGCTGGGCTTGAGGAATCAAAAATTGTATCTCGGTGCTGGCTGAGGTAATAGATTGCACTTTGGCAGGCTGGCCTTCTACCCAATAGCTCAATTCTCCCGGCTGTTCTCCATCTACAGAAACGGTAGCAGTTACAATTGCGGAGTTGTCAGATTGGAAGTTTGTCTTGTCATCGAAATGAAAGTCAGTAATCCGCAAGTCCGACCACGACAATAATTCTATAG
>CALBWK010000126.1 GCA_937969415.1 uncultured Saprospiraceae bacterium
AACTAGAATTCCTAAACGTTCTGGAAAGAAGGTCTACTGTAAGTAGATCTAAAGTCGTAAATCGACTTTAGAAATGAAGGAACCTCATCATCAGATGAGGACGGGAGGCCATCCCACCCGTTTTTGATAAAACGGTTCACTCATTATTCAGTGACATCTAGTCACTGAATTGTCTTTGACACCATTCGTTCATAACTCAAACACAAGCCTGTTCTTAACGGAATTCTAGCCTTTATAACCTAAAATGAAAGAGGCCAAAGTCTAAATTTCACTTCTTATAAATTTAATTCTTCAGTGCGACTTAAGTATGAGATTCGTAATTATTTCTCACCCCTCTACAGAAATACTTCTGGCCTAAGACCTTCACCCTAACACTCCCATAACACTCTCTGTTAAACCTTCTCCAAAGTCACTTAAAATTGTAACGTCAAGGAACTTCTTACCCTCATAAGAGTACAACACTCTATTGTTCACCATTTAAAATCTTGACTATGAAAACGCTACTCTACACAATGATCCTCCTGACAAGTTTCGGTTCTTGTAGAAAACTCGAGAGAATGATGGAACGCGGAGAGTACAATCAAGCCATCGTCTATGCTACAGAAAAACTGGCTGGCAAAAAGAAAAAGAAAACAGAACACGTACAGGCTCTAGAAGAAGCCTTCTACAAGCTCACGCAAAGAGATCTTGAGCACATCGCCTATCTCAATGCCGAAAACAACCCTGAGCACTGGGATGAAATCTTAGAACTGGCAGAAACAATGCACTACCGCCAAGGACGCATTACACCTTTCCTCCCTCTAGTAAGTAAGGATGGTTATAAAGCAAGTTTCGATATGGTAGACACCTATACAATCAAAGCCGACGCGATAGCTGGCGCTGCAGATTACTACTACAATAAAGGTGCAGAAACTTTAGAGCTTTCAAAAATTGAGGACGATCCGTATCTCGCAAGAAGAGCTTATGAGATATTGGGTACAGTCGATAGATATAAACTAGATTACCTAGATACACGGTCACTCAGACGTGAGGCAAAAGAGCTGGGCATCGTCAACATCCTGATAGATGTAGTCAATGAGATTCCAACTTTGATACCGACACATACAGAGGAGCAGTTATTGTCTCTAGACTTAAGTAGAGCTAATAGTACGTGGAGGAGATTTCATCTGCATACTACACCAGATTACAATATGGATTATGTAGCCCTCTTAGAGCTCAATCATATCGACTTGAGTCCTGAAAAAGAAACTGTCTCTCGACATACCGATGAGATGCGAGTCAAAGATGGCTGGGAGTATGCGAAAGACAACAGCGGAAAAGCCATCATCGACAGCTCTGGCAACAAAGTGAAAATTGATAAATTCAAAAAGCTGAGAGCAGACGTAACAGAAGTCTACAGAAAAAAGTGGGCTACCGTAGCCGGCAGAATGAAGTTGATAGATACAGATACAGAATCTATGGTGAGCCAGAAACATCTAAAAGTAGAGGCCATCTTTGAGGACTACGCTACCAGCTATCGCGGTGATAAAAAAGCCTTATGCAAACATGATCACCCGAGACTCAGAAGTTATTCAGAACCCTTCCCTTCTGATTTGGTATTGATTAACGATGCTACTGACTTACTGAAGGGTGACTTCATTACAGCCTTACACGATCTTAGAATCTAGAACTCAAAACTTTAGAGAAAGGAAGATCCCGACTCGCGTCGGGATCTTTTTATTTCTAAATACATACCTAAGCTTGTGCCGTAGGTGTAAAATTCATAGGTGGGTAGGGATCTTTTTTGGCTACAGTGATTGGGCCAAATTGTTTTTCAAATTTGACGACATTATCCTGTAGGGCGCCGAGCAGTCGCTTAGCATGTTGTGGTGTCAAGATAACTCTAGACTTCACTTTGGCCTTGGGAACATTAGGGACCAATCTTATAAAATCAACTACAAACTCTGATTGTGAGTGAGAGATGATAGCGAGATTGGCATATACCCCCTCTGCAACATTCTCTGGCAACTCTATATTAACCTGATTCCCTGGTTTTTTCTTTTCTTCTGGCATTGTATATACTTTAGCTCCAAAGGTAGGCAACACTATGAGTAAAGAGCAAGAATACTTTAAGACAAATGCGGCGCTTTGGGATGCGAAGACCCGAATACACCTCAAAAGCGACTTTTACAATCAAGAAGCCTTTATGGAAGGGGCTACCAGCCTAAAGCAAATAGAGTTGGCTGGATTACCAGAAGTTGATGGCAAAACCCTCTTGCATAGCCAATGCCACTTTGGCCAAGACACTCTATCACTACAACGTATGGGTGCTAATTGCACAGGTATTGACTTATCACAAGTAGCTATAGATACCGCTATTGACCTCAATAAAGAACTGGACCTTCAGGCCAAATTTCTCTGCACCAATGTCTACGATTTGGATCAAAACCTAACAGATTCCTATGATGTTGTCTATACATCTTATGGGGTTATCGGTTGGTTGCCAGACCTCAAAAGATGGGCAGAGCAATTAATGAAGCGGCTTAAGCGTGGGGGCACCTTTTATATGGTGGAATTCCATCCTTGTATGTATATGTTTGATTGGGATACCAAGCGGATAGACTTTAGATACTTCAACAATGGAGAACCCTATGTTGAAGAAGAGGAAGGCACTTATGCTGATAAATCTGCTGACATCAAACTCAAAGAATATTTCTGGCAACATTCTTTTGGAGATCTGATGACAGCATTGATAGAACAAGGACTGAGTATCACCCGGTTCCAAGAGTATGATTATTCTCCATATGATCTATTTAGCGGAAAAGGTAAGCGTGCTGAGGATGAATATATTTTTGAAGTAAACGGGACCAATATTCCTTTAGTGTTCGAGCTTAAGGGTATTAAGCAATAAGCATTTACATATTGTTAAATGACATATGTAATTCATAATCAATTAGTTATACTTCATAATATTTACTTATCTATTTCATAACAATAGTATTTAGCCTACATTTGGATTAGAGTACAGATCCCAATTCTGTATTCTACTTAACCCAATTATCGATTTATGTTAAATACTGTAGATACTTCTGCGCAAAGCGGATTATTTGATGGTCAGGATTCTACCTATTCATTAGGATTCAAAGAATTCATCTTTCTAACTTTCATCTTCTTTTTCGGTTTTTGTGGATTCACAGTCTGTGTGGATAAGCTCTACAACCAAGAGCAAAATGACAAAAAAATAGAGAGTGTGACACGTCATGACGACAATCTCAGTGCCGTAGCACCTGCCTCTCATAATTATTATGCCGTCAATTATAAGGTCAATTAGACTTACTCCGAGTAAAATTATTTGAATTTAATGGGGACTCTTGCTATCTTGATATTGTGATAGACACTATTAGGAATAACATAGAGCGATACTCATTTGGAGTTTGCAGCTATCTGGGCCGTAAAATGGGCATTGCTAGTTCTAGAGTGAGGCTTTACTTTATGTACTTATCCTTTGTCACCTTGGGTTCTCCATTGATTATATACCTTATAATTGCTTTTTGGCTGAATATCAGACGCTACTTGAGAAGGGGTTATGACTTCATAATTCAATAAATATTGTAGAAGATGAGATCAGAAGAAGTTTTATCCGCGCTTATCAAGTTGTCTAAAGCAGATAATTATTTTGACGAGTTTGAGTTTACCTATTTATTGAAAGTGGGCAAACACTTAGGCATAGAGGACAATCGAGTCGAACACCTGATTAAAAATGTAGATATTACACAACTGACTATCCCTCAAAAAGAAGAGGATAGGATGACCATCATCTACTATATGTTATTTCTGATGAAAGTAGATACCATCATCAGAGAAGAGGAAGTAGAAGTTATCCACCACTACGGATTTAAGCTAGGCTTTTCTGCAGCGATGATAGATGAATTTATTGCATTGATGGAGAAGAACAAATTCAGAAAGGTTGCTACTGATGATATGCTAGACATCATCAAGAAATATCAAAACTAAGAGTCACTTGTAGCGTACTTTATTCCTTTTTATTTTCCGGTTATTGCCGTTTGATAAACTTAGCCGTCTTCCCATCAGCTCGTCTTACTAGATACGTCCCTGCACTTAATGACAGCACATCAATCATTTTATCAGTTGTCTCCATAACTTGTCGTCCATTAAGATCGATAATACTTACACCAGAGTTATCACCTACAAAACTGGATACATCCAGATAATCCGTAACTGGATTGGGAGTCACTTTATAGACAAGATCATTAACCAATTCCACAGAACTGGCTTGGTCAGGTAGATCATAAGTGTACATACCTCTACCATAAGTTGCAGCAGCCAATGTTCTAGATCCAGAATCAAAATCCAGATCAATTACAGGCACCACAGGCAAGTCTTCACCAAGTATGGCCCACCAGTCTCCCCTATTTTCGCCAACAAAAACGCCTAAATCTGTAGCCACATATACTTTGCCGGCCAATCTATCATCGGCTATGATATCATTAACGGGAATATCTGGAAGATTCTCTCCTATCTCTCGCCATGTATCTCCATAATCATTTGAATACAACACTTGCGCTATAGCATCACCAAATCTAAAACCTGAAACCGTCACATAGACACCCGACGCCACCAAAGGATCATGTGTCACTGCCGTTATCCATCTCTCTGGTATATCATCAGAAATATTACTGTAGGTCTGCCCGCCATCTCTGGTTATCCATACATTACCGTCATCTGTACCTGCATAGATGACTCGACTGTCGTGAGTAGAAACATCTATGGCTGTTATCGTTCCGAAATTATTAACACCCTGAGGATTATCAGGATTGACTAATGACGGAGATATAGAGGTCCAACTCTCCGCTCCATTTGCAGATCTAAATAAATTTTGTCTTCCAGTGTATAAGATATTACTATCATCCGGATCCATAACCAGAGGCGTATTCCAATTGGAATTTCCTTCCAAACCTTCAGTACCGAAATTGAAAGAAAATCCACCATTTCGAGAGAATACTATATTGCCTCTCTGAGACTCGGCATAAATATTATTCTCATTGCGCGGATCTACTATAACTCTAAATCCATCACCACCCCATATTCTTTGCCAACCATCTACCGCTCCATTATTAATATTAGTTCCGTTATCCTGAGCACCTCCAAGTAAAATATCTGGATTATGCGGATTGATCTCACAAGCATAAAATTGAAAATTAGACATACCGGTTAAGTAGGTTCCTTCTACCGGATTTCCGTTATCATTCAAATATACTCCCCCATCGTTTCCATTGACAACCAAATTGTCATCTTGAGGGTGGATGAAAAAGGTATGGTGATCTACGTGTGCATTTTCAAACACTTCTGTCCAAGTATCTCCACCGTCTTGTGACCTGTGTGCTGTTATGCTTGTCACATAGACATCATCAGGATTGGTCGGATTGATATTTATTCTACCAAACCACCAATTAAACGGGACGTTGTTAATACCTTGTATAGACTTACTTGTCCAAGATTCTCCTCCATCATCAGTTCTATAGATTCCTGCAATAGGGCCATCAGTATTAGCATAATAAGCATAAAGTGTATTGGGTTGAGACTCCGAAATCGCCAGCCCTATACGTCCCTTATTCTCGGGCAATGTAGGTAAGTCATTGGTCAATTCTGTCCAAGTATCACCACCATCTACACTTTTGTATATCCCAGAAGTTTCACCTCCATACATACGTGTATGTGGACGACGAATCCTTTGCCACATAGCAGCATAAAGTATATTGCCATCTTGTGGATGTATTACTAAGTCTATGGCACCAGTAGAATCAGAAACAAAAAGCACTTGCTCCCAGTTCTCTCCTCCATCTTGGGTTCTATAGACACCTCTCTCAGCATTGTTTCTAAATAATGAGCCCATAGCTGCCACTAGAACTTTCTGATTATCATTAGGATCTATTACGATCCTTCCGATACTGCCTACGTCATCAAGTCCTCGACTTTCCCAAGTAGTACCAGCATCTTCTGACCTGTAGACGCCTAAACCATCATAAGCTAGGGAACCACCTCCGGCATTGGACTCACCCGTACCCACATATATGAGGTCCGTATTGCTCTTATCTATAGCCATATCGCCAACAGACTGCGCTGGCACTCCATCAAAAATCTGTGTCCACTCTGCACCTTGATTCTCAGACTTGTATATTCCTCCCGAAGCTGTACCTGCAAAGATTGTTTGCATATCATCTACAGGCATTTCTATATCTGTAATACGACCACAGATATTTGTCGGCCCTTCAAAAGTCCAAGGCTCTGTAAACTTATGTGTTGAGTGACGATAACTATCTAATTGAGCAATACTACGTCGATAAGCTTTCTGGTCGATCTCACCAGAAGGAAAAGAACGTTGAGCAAAAAGATAATCAGAAGGAAAAAGTTTCTCTTCTTGTGTTGCTGGTGAGCAACCAAGAATTACAAGTGTCAATAGGAACAGGAATTTTTTCAGCATTTTATTCTTTAAGTTCAGTTTCAAAAAATAAGTCTCTACACTTTGGCCAATTCACTTTTTAAATAATCTATGACGCCAATCTCTATCGCATCTACATTTTTGTGCTCCGATAAGTACCATGATATCCAATCTCCAAGATGGACGAGGTACATAGACTTTTCTATCAGAGACTGACCCTTAGAGTAGATCTCGATGATGTTATCTGTATACTTATTGATAATATCTTGATTGATGGCTATACGGACTTGGTTTCTTTTTAGATCATCTGTATTACGTAGATAGATTACCGCTTTGTCAGGATGCTTTTCTGTCCAGCCGACCAATTCGTTGTGATTCATTTCTGGAACAACATGATGCCAGCATAACATTTTCCCATTCTCATTGATCTGCTGTCTGAGTCGCACAGCTACTGGTTCTATACGATCAGTACTATAGATAATAGGTAGCTTGTCATGAATTCTATCAGCTACTTTCTGTGCAGATGCTTGGATGGCTTCTTGATCAAAGACGAGCAAGTCAGCCGCAGCCTTTATCTGATTCTGAAAAGAACCATCTATCAGTCCAAGTCGAAACAAGATGAAAAGTTGCTGTACTATAGAGTAACCAAGACAAGCTCTTGGAGAAGGCCAATCACTCGGCACTTGGATATAATCCAAATCATTTTTCTTAGCCTCTTCTATAAGCTTTCCGCCAGAAGAAACGATGACAATTTTAGCACCCGTCCCCTTCATCTTCTCGTAAGCTGACAAAGTCTCTTCTGTATTACCAGAGTAAGAGGAGCAGATGGCTAAGGTGTTTTTGCCTACATATTGCGGTATATTATAACCCTTACCTATGAGGTAGGGCACTTCACTGTCTTTAGAGATAAAAGATTTGACAAAATCTGCACCGATACCTGAGCCGCCCAGACCTGCTACGTACACATTGTTGATCTGTTCTGAATGTGGTCGTATCTCTGCGGCAGCTCCTATTTGGAGTGCTTCTTTTAATTGTGCAGGGAAGCGACTAATCAATTGATCCATCATAATTTAAGTATATTGAAAAGTTATATGTACAAAAATATATTTTATAAATAGAGTGTCCACGAGAAATCGAGAAATAGGCGATATAGGCGAAAATTTAGCAGTAAAACACCTGAAACTGGCAGGCTATACCATATTGGAACGCAACTGGCGGTATAGTAAAGCCGAGATTGACATCATCGCAAAAGACAAGGAGGCGCTCGTATTTGTAGAAGTAAAAACTAGATCTTACAACTATTATGGACAACCAGAGGAATTTGTCAATGAGAATCAAGAGGCACTTATCATTGACGCAGGACAGCGATATATGGAGCAGATTGGTCACGAATGGGAGGTCAGATTTGACATAATTGCGATAATTCTCAAAAAAGCACCTCAAAAAGCAGAAATCAAGCACTTTAAGGACGCATTTTTCTAACATATCTATCAAAATCCCTTTATTTACAAGGGTAATTGATGTACTTTTGCAGCCCTAATTAAGTAGACTATAACCTAAATAAGCGTAAGATGAAAAAAGGAATTCATCCAGAAGAATATAGAACAGTGGTTTTCCAAGATTTCTCTGTTGATAAATCATGGTTAGGCAAGAGTGCCGCTAATACCAAAGATACGATCCAATGGGAGGATGGAAATGAATATCCACTAATCAAGTTGGAGATATCATCAGCTTCACACCCTTTCTTCACAGGTAAAATGACCTTTGTAGATACAGCGGGTAGAATCGATAAGTTCAACAAGAAGTTCTCAAAGTTTGCTTCGAAGAGCAAAACTGCAGAAAAAGAAGAAGCGGCTAAGGCGGCTGAAGAAGCAGAGAACAAAGAAGCATAAGACATACACTGAAAGCCCCGACTTATTTTGGGGCTTTTTTTATACCCCTCCTGAAGACCGTACAACTAAGGAATGGAAAATATTATTCTCTTCGATGATGATTATTGGCAGTCACTCCTCCCAATAACTTATACAAGACCGATATCAGAAATAAGAATCGGAATCCTTACAATCAGCGAAAAGTGGCAGCATCGGATCAAGTGCCATATTAGCCATATCACTCAAGATTATCTCGCTCAGAAATTTCCTATCAATATCTCGGACAACAATCTAGTCATCAACTCTAGATTATTGCCCAATGATAATATGGAAGATCTCATCTTACAGTTGGGCTTTAACGAAGCACTCCTCTATAAAGACCAGCTCATAGCAGCTCGTCTCAATAAAACACAGTTTGATAAACTCATAGAAAATCAAGATCTCGAAGAACTGGAAGGTGTCGACTTGGCCAAGGAGGATAAATATGTCCACTTGATAAAAAGGCCTTACGATGTATTTAAGGAAAATGGCAAAGAGATCACCAAGGATTATAAAATCTTGACCCATCTCAAGAAGTCAGAGATGATCTCCTACCACAACCACCCTATTGCTCCCGATAACATATTTATAGAAAAAGGCGCTACCGTATTGTGCTCGACACTCAATGCTACTGAAGGCCCCATCTATATCGGCAAGAATGCCACAGTTATGGAGGGATGCAACATAAGAGGACCTTTTGCGATGGGTGAAGGTGCTGTACTTAAAATGGGTGCACGCATATACAAAGACACAACTCTAGGCCCCTATGCAAAAGTCGGTGGAGAGGTATCTAATGTTGTCTTTCAAGGCTACTGCAACAAAGGCCACGATGGCTATCTCGGCAATAGCTACCTCGGTGAGTGGTGTAATCTTGGTGCCGATACTAACAGCAGTAACCTCAAGAACAATTACGCAGAAGTCAAACTCTGGGACTACACTAAAGATTCCTTCACAAAGACAGGACTCCAATTCTGTGGACTCATTATGGGTGACCATAGTAAGACAGGCATCAACACAATGCTCAATACGGGTACAGTCATCGGTGTCAGTGCCAATGTATTTGGATCTGGTTACCCTAGAAACTTTATCCCTTCATACGCTTGGGGAGGGGCCTCTGGGTACAAGACTTATAATGTAGACAAAGCTCTAGAAGTCGCCAAGATTGTTATGGCTCGACGCAAAATTGAATTCACAAGTGATGACAGCACCATACTTCAACACGTCTTCCATAATACTGCCAGTTATAGAAACTGGGAATAAATGCAACAGCCTCTTTGGAAAAAATGGTTGAGTCACGTCAAAGAACTTTCGCTAGAGCAGACAGGTTCTAATTACAATCCTCATCTAGAAGTATTACTTGTCCAGGGTCGGCATCAGCTGGTTACGGAGGATGCCATCTATTCCTTTGATGATAAGTATCTCAATTTTGATTATGCCTTTAAAAAAATTGATTGGACCAAATTTAAAGGGAAGCAAGCTTTAGTGTTGGGCCTTGGGCTAGGTTCTGTCATATTACTTTTAGAGAAAAAGTACAAGCAACAATTTGACTATGTTGCTGTTGAGATAGATCCAGAAATCTGTCGACTTTGCAATAAGTACACACTGAACGAACTCGATTCCTATGTAGAAGTCCTCCCTACCGAGGCCATTAATTTTCTACATACTAGAGAAGAGACTTACGATCTGGTCATTATGGATATCTTTCAGAGTGGAGATATACCACAACAGTTCCAGTCAGAAGCTTATCTCTCCTTGCTCAAAGAGAAACTCTCTCCAGATGGTCTGTTGCTCTACAATAGAATGAATATCTCTGCTAGGCACAAAAAAGAAAACAAAGCCTTTGAACCTATGTTTAATAAGGTATTTCCTAAGTCTAGTACCTTACAAATCCAAGACAATATTATCTGCATCAACGATAGCCAATATTTACGTTAGTGGGTGGTCGCGGTATTTCTTATTTTTGATTGAATTAAAATCCGATACGAATGTTTACTATCAATATATATGTCAAGTTCTTACTGATTGCTGTAGGCTTTATAGGTGGAGCTATCCTGACTACGACTCTAGGCTTTTGGTATGCCTTTCCTTTCTGGTTGCTCGGCTTTGTAATGCTGGCGAGTTACATCTTTCTAGGAACGATCCAGACGGCTGCAGTTATGGTCCAAGAATCAGATCTAGATGGTGCGGAGGCCAGACTTAATCTTACCAAGTTTCCCAATCTCCTCTATATCACCAACAGAGCTTTCTACTATATAATGAAAGGGTCTATAGCCGCTGGCAGGAACGATCACAATACTGCAGAAGAGCATTTCAATACAGCGCTTGGGCTCAAGCTACCTTCAGATAACGAAAAGGCAATGGTCTTGATGCAATTGGCCAATATCAAAGGTTCTAAGGGAAATATGACCGCAGCTACAAATTATTTTCGTGAGGCGCAAAAACTTGACGTTACCCAAGCAGAGATAAAGAGTCAGCTAGACTACTTTGAAAAAGTACTCAAGAACAATAAAGCTCAAATGAAAACTGCTAGATCTATGGGCAAGGATGGTATGCGTATGATGCGTCAAGGTGGCGGCAAGAGCAAGAGAAGAAGGCCTAGAATGAGATAAGTAGATGTACCTCACCAGCGTACCCGCTTTACTACAAACAATATTTCCTTCAGCTATATGGAGTTCGAGTCAAGAGCCTCGCCTGCAGCTAACCTTTGATGATGGACCACATCCTGAGTCTACGCCACATTTGCTCGCTCTACTGCACAGTAAAAATATCAAAGCCACTTTCTTTTGTGTTGGCGAGCAGTTAGAAAAATATCCGGACCTCCATCAACGGATGATAGATGAAGGACACCTGATTGGCAATCACGGTTATAGACATCTATCTGGATGGGCGACGGATTATATGACTTACATTTCCAATGTAGAGCTAGGCGCAAAAATTTCAGCATCTATGCTGTATAGACCGCCGTATGGTCGGATGACACCTCGACAGTATCATCATATCAAGGCCCAGCATAAAATTGTATTGTGGACTTCGATGCCTGGTGACTTTGATACAACAATCTCCAAAGAAACAGTGAACTCAGAGGTAGTATCGGCGTTCAATCAAGAAGGCATCATCGTCCTACATGATACACCTGCTTGCTTAGAAAAAGTACTCTTTGCTATTAACAATCTACCGCAACAATCTTAGTAAATGAAATACAACAAACTCGGAGATACGGACATAGATGTTAGCGTAATAGCGCTAGGCACGATGACCTACGGTGAGCAGAATACTGAAAAAGATGCTTGGGAACAATTGGATTATGCCATAGCCAATGAGGTCAACTTTATCGATACGGCTGAGCTCTATGCCGTGCCTGCTCGAGCAGAAACTTATGGCCTCACGGAGTTGTATATCGGCACCTGGATTGCCAACAGAAAAAATAGGGACCAATATCTTATCTCTAGCAAAATTGCCGGGCCAGGAGCCTATACCAAGCATATTAGAGATATCACCACCTACAGTAGACAAAGTATTATAGCAGCCGTGGAGGGTAGCCTCAAAAGATTGCAGACAAGCTATATCGACTTGTACCAAATTCACTGGCCGGAAAGAAAGACCAATACTTTTGGGCAGCGTGGGTATACACATCACCAAGATGGCTGGGAAAGTAATATCAAGATGCGTCTAGAAGTTCTCAAAGAACTGACGGAAGCAGGAAAAATAAATTACATCGGCATCTCAAATGAAACGCCTTGGGGCCTGATGCAATATAAAATGTTGGCTGAGGAATTTGATCTACCGATGATTGTTTCTATTCAGAATCCTTATAGTCTGCTCAATAGAACTTTTGAAGTGGGCTTAGCGGAGATGGCGATACGAGAGCAAGTGGGCTTGCTGGCGTACTCCCCTCTTGCATTCGGGAGACTCACCAATAAATATATCGAAGGTACCGATACTCCTGAGTGCAGATTAAATAGTCATCCCAATCACTTTACGCGATATAATTCTGAAAATACTCAGCGGGCAGCACATCAATACTATGACTTAGCCAAAGAGACAGGACTGAGTCTAGCACAACTTTCTTTAGCGTGGATTAACCAGCAACCTTTTGTTACTTCCAACATCATCGGTGCTCGTACTATGGATCAGTTGAAAGAAAATATCGCAAGCGCCAGTGTGGAACTGGATAATAAGACTGTAGCAAAAATCAATAAGATACACGAGAGCATCCCCAATCCTGCGCCGTAATAAGTTATAGGTATGAGTGCGGATAGTAACAATTAGAAAGAAGATATTAACTGCTTCTTAATTATCATCGTCAAGAAGTTATTGTGGAGGATTTTTATACGTCGCTTCTCTGAAGCTAGATTGTTCGTACCACGAGGTAAATGTATCGTCACGCTGTGGCTCGTGCATCCGAACTAGTGTATAATTTCTAACGCCAAGTAATTTTAAGCTCTAGAGGAGCGATATATGTAGAGCTCCAGAGGAACAACATATGCATAGCTCCAGAGGAGTGCAAAATCATAGCTCCAGAGGAGCGACATAGGCATTCTTACCCCGAATTTTGTCTATAACAATCACAATATCAATTACCCAAGGAACTATATCTTAGCCGCACGCGGTTATAGTTGATACAAGTAATGAAAGAATTTAATCTTAACAAGGTCACCAAGTATGCTAAGAAGCTCTTCACCAAGGCTTCTACCAAGGGATTGTATATGATTCTTCTGATGTATTATGCCTATCGCAACGAAGCTGTTCCGGCTTGGGCCAAGCGCATCATCCTTGGCACAGTGGCCTATGTGGTCAGCCCTATAGATGCGATTCCAGATCTCACCCCATTTATCGGAATGACAGATGATATCGCTGTCTTATCTGCGGGACTTGTGACTATAGCAAGCTATGTAGATGACGGAGTACGATCTAAGGCTAGAATAAAACTTTCAGAGATAACGTCTAAGATCAATGACGAATCTTTGGATGAAGTTGATGATATGCTTTAAACTTTACGAATCAACAACCTCTCTATAATTGCGATCGTACTCATCTTGGAGTAATTGGAATTCAAATTTCTCTTCTGAAAAATAAGCAGTCCATACGAAGTAATTAATTGGGTAGATAATTAGAAGTGACACCAATAGTCTTTGTGTTGTCATAAAGCCATAGCAGAATTCATAACTGCAAATCATAAATACAGGCACTAGTAATTTGAAGAACAAACTGACGCCTTTAATTCTTGTAATCTTTATGCCAATACCCGTACTAAGATATTCTAGGATGCCTATAGCAAAAGTCTTTTTATCCATAGGGTCGATAGACTTATAATTGGCTTTAGATAAATTTAGAGCCGTTGCAGCGCCCATCTTTAATCTGTAATTGACAAAAAGTCCCACAATCAACAAGATAAACAAGATGTATTTATTATGGAATCCATACCTAATGGTCACTGCACCAATAATAACTAGACTTAGGATAACAATAAAAAGCATACAAACTGTAAGCGCACTTATATCATCAGAGTCACTATACTGATACAAACCAGTCTGCGCTTTTTGAATTACTTTATCAAAGTCATTATCCATTATCCTAAAGTTAACAGAGCAAAGGGAGACTACAAAAAAAGCCTCCAGTCAAATGACTGGAGGCTCTATATATTTTTATCAATTATATGACTATTCGGTTGCCATAGATTGGATCAACAAAGACACCTCATTGTTGAGAACCTCAATAAATCCTTTATGTATATTGAAAGTTGTCTTAGCGCCTGTGGTATCTAGTATCCTAACTTCACCTTCGGCCAAAGCCGCAACGATAGGTGCATGACCGTTAAGGATCTCAAACTGACCATTGATTCCGGGAACCTTTACAGAAGAAATCTCTCCTTTAAACAATTCCTTTTCTGGTGTAAGTGCTACTAACTCCATAATTAAGCGTTTGCTTCAGCTAAGATTTTCTTACCCTTCGCGATAGCTTCGTCTATGTTACCGACAAGGTTGAATGCTGCTTCTGGATACTCATCCACTTCACCATCCATAATCATATTAAATCCTCTTATCGTCTCCTCGATAGGTACTAATACCCCTGGTAGACCAGTAAATTGCTCTGCAACGTGGAACGGCTGAGATAAGAATCTCTGTACCCTTCTCGCTCTGTGTACAATCTGCTTGTCTTCTTCTGATAATTCCTCCATACCTAGGATGGCGATAATATCTTGAAGCTCCTTATATCTCTGTAGGATATTGATGACTCTCTGTGCCGTATCATAGTGCTCATCACCAACGATACTTCTTTCAAGTATTCTAGATGTAGAATCTAGAGGATCCACCGCTGGGTAGATACCTAGAGAAGCTAATTTTCTACTGAGTACAGTCGTTGCATCCAAGTGGGCAAACGTTGTTGCTGGTGCTGGATCCGTCAAATCATCCGCCGGTACATATACCGCTTGTACAGAAGTAATGGACCCTCTCTTAGTAGAGGTAATTCTTTCCTGCATCACACCCATCTCTGTAGCTAGTGTAGGCTGGTATCCCACGGCTGATGGCATACGACCTAGAAGGGCAGATACCTCAGATCCCGCTTGTGTAAATCTGAATATGTTATCAATAAAGAAGAGGATATCCTTTCCACCCGTCGGATCATTAAGATCTCCATCTCTATAATATTCTGCTAGCGTCAATCCAGAAAGTGCCACTCTTGCTCTTGCACCTGGTGGCTCATTCATCTGACCGAATACAAAGGTCGCTTTAGACTCTTCTAATTTTTTCTTGTCTACCTTAGATAGATCCCATCCTCCTTCTTCCATAGAGTGTAAGAAATCATCGCCATAATTGATGATACCGGATTCTAACATCTCCCTTAGAAGGTCATTACCCTCTCTCGTTCTCTCTCCTACCCCTGCAAATACAGAGATACCATCATATCCTTTGGCGATATTGTTGATCAACTCCTGAATCAATACGGTTTTTCCCACACCGGCGCCTCCAAAGAGTCCAATCTTACCCCCTTTAGAGTATGGCTCGATCAAGTCAATGACCTTGATACCTGTAAAGAGTACTTCTGTCTCCGTAGATAGGTCTTCGAATCGAGGTGGCTTTCTGTGTATAGGATAAGCATTACTGCCTTTTTCTACGTTACCGATACCATCGATAGCATCTCCGACTACATTGAATAATCTTCCTTTGATGGCATCCCCAGTAGGCATAGCGATAGCCTGTCCCAAATCTGTGACGACCAATCCTCTAGTCAGACCTTCTGTAGAATCCATCGAAATGGCTCTTACACTGTCTTCTCCTAAGTGTCTTTGTACTTCAAGAACGAGTTTTTCTCCATTCTCTTTTTTGACCTCAAGGGCATTGAGGATATCAGGTAGTGCAGAATTTTCACCAGCGAAACTTACATCTACAACTGGTCCAATTACTTGCTTTATGTGACCTGTGTTAGCCATTTTTGATAGTTATTAGGTTCTGAAATTTGCTGCAAAGATAGTCGAATGTGCCTAAAATCAGTGTAATACAAATCTGATTTTTAGCTAATAACCTGACAGTTTTCAAACAGACCTCAAAAGCAAACTATTGGTAACCAATAATCAGGTAAGCCTAAGATTATTCTTAGACATACAGATTGTTAGATAAGTATTTGGTTTTCAAGACTTACTACCGATTATTCCTCTTCAGAAAGATTGGCTTGTGTTATAAGATCATAGTCTTTTCCACGTCTGAGGAAGAAATTATTTGTCTTTTCACTATCGAGAAGTGTGATGACTTGGGCATTTAAAAGTTCCAACATCGCCAAGAAGGTTACAATAGCGTGCATTCTGTTATCCAACTGACCAAATATTTCGGCAAATTCATAATCACGGCCATCAGCAACAGCAGCCCGCAAAAAGGCGGATTGATCCTTAAGCGTATATGGGTACTTGACGATCTGGTGGACATACTTATCTTCCCGATTCTGAAACCGCAGCAACACAGCTTGGAAGGCCCTAAAGAGCTTATAAGTCGTCAATGATTCTAGCTCCACATCGACTAGAGACTCTTCTGCAAGGGCCTTGATTTCGAGGGCAGCATTACCACGCAATAGTTTCTGTGCTCTTTCTTTCTCCTTATCTACAAACTGGGAAATGACGTCCTTATACTGCTTGTATTCTAAAAGCCTTTGGACGAGTTCCTGACGTGGATCTATCTCTACACCCTCTTCATCGACTTCCTTTCTAGGAATCAGCATCTTAGCCTTAATACGCATAAGTGTCGCAGCCACAAGTATAAATTCTGAGGCTACATCTATATCCAATCGCTCTAACTCTCTCACATAAGCCAAAAAGTCGTCTGTGATCTTAGATATATCTATATCGTGAATATCTAGCTCATCTCTCTGGATGAAGTAGAGAAGTAGGTCGAAGGGACCTTCGAAGTGGTCAATTTTGACTTTATATGTAGCGCTATTCATTTTGAGAGCCTGTTGGGCTATTTTTAGGAGCTTAAAAGTAAAATTATCTCCGCTACCTTATACCTCATCCCGACCATTATTTCTGACGGCGAGTTGTCTACGCTTCCTGAAGCCACTATTAAGGTCATTCATCAGCTAAAAGTATTTGTGGTGGAACGGGCTAGGACAGCTAGACGATTCATCAAAGCAACAAATCCGCCCTATCAGATTGATGAGCTACATATCATAGAATTAGATAAGCGAGATCCGCACGCTAATCAAACTATTATCACCAACCTCCTGAAGGAGGGTATGGATTTTGGCCTTATCTCAGAATCTGGAATGCCAGGCGTTGCAGACCCAGGCTCAGAGGTGGTCACTTTGGCACATAAGAGTGGTTGGCGAGTGCGGCCGTTAGTGGGGCCGTCTTCGCTGTTGTTAGCCTTGGCTGCGAGTGGCCTCAATGGGCAGAACTTTAAGTTTGATGGTTATCTACCTGTCAAAGAGGCTCAACTCAAAAAGGTCATCCAACAGATCGTCCAATCTACAACCCAACATAAGACCACACATATCTTTATAGAGACCCCCTACAGAAATGATCGGCTACTCGCCAATCTGCTCAAGGAACTACCGGCTCACATTAAACTGTGTGTAGCGAGAGATATCTCTGGACAAGAAGAATTTATCAAAACTCGGACTGTGAAAGAGTGGAGAGGAAGGAAGGTGCAGTTGGGTAAAATTCCTACTGTGTTTTTGTTGGGGATGTGATTTGTGCTGGTATCACTTTCATATCACTTTGTACCAACCGCATTCTTTTTTAGTTCAAAGAATCTCAACCATTGTTTCGAAAGCAATTCAACAAAATCTACAAAGGAATTCACTCCCATAACTTTATGCATTGTATACTCTGGCTGGTTCTCTATAAACTCTACAAATCTGAAATCATGATCGTGTGAAAACAATTTAACTTCTTTAGTATTTCTGTCATAGAAATATTTAGCTCCATTTCCCTCTTCACTGAAGAAAACCACATTTGACAAATCAATAGGTTTAAATCCCAACTTGACACATATCTCAAAATAATAATCTTCCCAATCTAACTTATTAGTGGCTAACGAACCGACAAACATAAAATTTTGAGCTAGGGTCAAAGTATAATTATAATTGAATCCATTTATTTCTATTGATTCGGGTCCGTTATAAGATTCAATTATTCCACCAATATTGTCAATAAGAAGTTGATGCTCTTTAAGTAATTCAATTTTAGGTTTATCAAATTGACATAACCACCCACTTATTTCATTTTCCACTTCCCAACTAAACAGAACCATCGATTTGCCTTTGTATTCTACACCTGTTTTGACACTTCCGTTTATCAATTCAGTCATTATAGGAAAAGTAGCTTTAAATGACTCAGTTAAATTGAATTTTCCTATTTCAAATGTCTCAATTGGTTCCTTACTATAGTTAAATCCGATTACCGCATTTTGGAATGCATTGAAATATTTATTCATTATTTCGTTTTTAAAGTCATAGCTAAAACCAAATTATTGGACAACTCATCATCATAAAAACAGAAAAGGGGACACGCAGATACGTATCCCCATTTTTCATAAACCAAAATGATTACTCAATCACAATCATATGTCTTGTTGCTACATTGTTACCAGCCTGTAATCTGTAATAGATAAGACCTGTACTTAATCCAGTTCTATCTAATTTCAATGCGTTAGCACCTGCATTACCGTCAGTGTCAATTGTATTGATGATCTGACCTGTCACATCCATTAGTATCACAGTAACGGCACTCGCTTCTGGCAAAGTATAATGTATAGTTGTCTCTGCACTGAAAGGGTTCGGCTCGTTTTGTCGTAGGCTGAAGTCTCCCTGAGAAGCTCCGCTGAGTGATAAATCTACCTTTTCTAATGTAGGACCAACATAAGCTTCTGCCTTTGTAATTCTACTTGAAAGACCTATCATATCCTCTACAGCACCACTGTGATTGGCTCTCAAAGTGATTGTAATTAACTCCCCTACTTTCTGCTCAGTCAAGTTTTCACTTACGGTAATAGCATCTTTATGTACAGCTAACTTATCTTCAGATATACCTGATACGTCAACTAGCTCCATATCGCCGGTCTCCAAAGTAAATTGGTATCCACTGACTTTTTGATCCGTACTTAGTGTAATAGAAATCTCCTCACCTGCTTGCACCATCCCCATCGGGGCACTAAGATTAAGTACTTTACCATTGGTATCTGTAGACGCTGCTTGATTGACATTAACATCATTATCAACATCACCTATTTTGACGCCAATAAAGTCTTCCTGCATAAGATCTAAGCTGAGATTTTGGATATTTCTAGTCAAATCATAATCCCACGGATTATCTGTATCTAACTGCTTTTCAGCATTCAAGATCATCCAACTCTCGCTTTGTGGCAATTCCACATAAATACCTAAGATTAATTTTCTTAGCTCGACAAGGTCTTGCCCATTGATGCGCTTATCCCCATTGACATCCGCAGCAATCATTTTATACGGACTATCAAGCTTTTCTATATCGAGGATGTGTCGTTGGATTTTTACAAGATCAATCGTACTGACACCATTGGCATCATCACCATCTTTCAGACCACTAACCAGATAGTCGCGAGACATTTCGTTTTCTACGAACTCGAATCTTCCATCTTGCTCCGTCATATCTGTTCTTGGGTAAGAAGGATTGTTACTCATAAGATTGGCTTCAACACCTTCTATTGTCTGAGCTGTCTCGGTTCTTACTGTTCCCGCGACAACGCCTGCACTTAATCCTCCGTCATTGTCTTCAGCTCTCAATCTGACCAAACAGAAATCCTTATTTCCTTCAGCATCCCATACATAAATAGGAACATCCAAAAATCCATTATCAAATTCTTCTATGGTGAAGATCTTCCCTGCACTTTGCGTTCCTGGCTCCCATCTATGCACATCACCACCATAATCTTCTATGTTCTGATATTCTCCCGCACCTGTAACACCACACTCTTGGACATCATCTTCGACTTGACTTGAATCATAATACCAGAAAGTACCATTGTACCACAAAAGTTGGGAATTACTATCATACTCTGCATCACATCGTGAAGGTGGAGCTACATCGGTAAACGTAAATAACAATTCTTCACCGCTACAATTATCAAAACTCTTGTTATTGAAATCTATAGCCCACAATTCTACTTCACCATTTTCCATAACGGCTGTACCTAGGTTGAGACACATAGGCGTAGGGGCCTTATTGTCCCTTATTGTAAAGTAAGAAGTATGACTAGTTGTATTACCACAACCATCGTTAACATTCCATTCGATTCTATGTTGCGCATTACTTGCTCCAATACCTTCTGGAATTGCAATCGTTATAGCAGAACCATTATTGGTCTTTGGTACATAACTTGGATTAGGGTCTCCACTCGGAAGTACCGCTGAGACACGACTACTATAAGTCGCGTCAATAGTCCAGTCTCCAAAGAAATCTAATTCTATTTCCCAACTCAGCCAAGCACTGCTGCACTCGCCATTATCCAGTCCAATTGCACTTATAGTGAGGCCTTTACTTGAGCATTCTAGATTGGCATCAAAGGCTACATCGTCTGTAGAAATTACTGGTGCTTCTGTGTCTATAACCTTGATGATCTGATTATGAATATATCTGCCTTCTACCTCACCACTATCATGAATAAATCTATCAAAGTTTTCTCCTGCTGCCGGAAGATCAACAATATTATTAAGGTCAGGATCAGTAGGATCATATGCACACCAGTCGATGACAGTATAGGTATTCACTATCTTAAGGCAGGCATCTCCTTCAAAATTGAATTCTTCTGACTCTACTGTAAAACCTACAAGATTACAACTGCTCTCCAACCATGTAGGCTCACCTGTATCATAAGCATCACAATCTACTTCTACATCATCAGGAAACTGAAGCGTACTGTCATCAAAACCTGAAGGTATTACAAAACGTCCTTCATCATCAATCGTCACACCACCTTCTGGTTCTACAACTATCCATTGTGTACATCCATCAAATTCTCTTTCCCAAGCTCCAAACCCACAACTCGGATCATAGGCTTCTACTCTTACACCAAAATATTGTCCAAGTGAAGGACCACCATCATTGGCATTTTTTCTACTTGGTTCTGTATTTTCAAATACCTGAAGGGTATCAACAGCTTGCGTAACTTCCTGACAAGTAGTGAAGCTTCTCGGCGTACCACCTGTCACATCAAAGTTCCAAATATCATCTGTACACTTAATGACCACATCTAGTGGGCACGAACCTGTACCACCTGCCTTATCTTGAAGGGTAACTGAGCTCCATATAAAAGATTCATTACCAAACAGATCTCTCACTCTCATCTCAACATCTATAACTGTACTAGAAGCACCAGCTAGATCTTCACAACAAAATGACACAAATGGTCCCCATTCCGCATCTTCCTTATCACAGACAGGTGTTCTTCTTATATCTACAAATACTTTTGTACAACTATCGTAGCTATCATTATCTATATCCTCTGCATAAAGCTTAGCTATACCCGCTACACCTTGACCCGGTGTTCCGAAACTTGTTAACTCCACAACTAAGTTTTGCTTGGTAACTGGAATTGGCGGTGTTATATCAGAAACGGAAATAGTCGTGAACACTTTACTCTGATTTCCACAGCAATCTTCTGCAATATATTGTACTAGTGTTTCTCCAGCTTTGACACCATGTATTACAAATCCATCATCTGCATTACCAGTAACGTCAAGGGCTCCTTCTACAAATCCTATGCTGTAAGTCAGATTGTCATCACAAGCATCATTTAGCTTGGTAGGAGCCGGAAGATTGATAGTTGCTTCACAATCCCATGGATCAACACTCGCTACGATAGTAGGCACCTCCATAGTTGGTGCTATCTGATCTTCAACTTTTATGACTTGGTTATATTCAAAAAACTGATTGGTACACCAATCTAATACTGTCCATACTCTGAGCAATCTTTGATTACCCTCACATCCTGGAGCACAAGCTTCAATCGGCGTATCCACGTAGTCTACTACTTGATTACACACCCTATCCGTAATCGGTTGAGCATGGGGTCCATCTGGTCTTATTCCTTGGATGTAATAGTGTGGGTAGGCAAACCAAATACCTTCATTGTTTTCAATAACACAATCAACATCAAATTCATCTGGATCTATGTTATCATCATCTGTATCTTGATCTTCGGTAAGTGGATTATCAAAGTAGGCAGCAATTTCTGCTGGACTTACACCAACCCCACAACTAGGAATCTCAACGATCTGTTTTGGCATCAGAATGACATCTTCTACAATTACGCCTGCATCTATATCATTTTCTACAAACGGCACATAAAGGCCAGGAGCGATCGTATCGTGTGGTGCTTCTACACCTGCTATATTTCCTTCTGCGTCATTTACAGTCAAAGGCTGTATATCGTCGAATCTGTAATATCTCTCGCAGCTTAATGAACCTAGACTGCCATTTGCTCTAGTAAACTGGATGGTCCAAGTCCTCGTCAAAAGTGCTCCATCTCCACAATTGTTTGAGCTAGTCACTTGGTCGCTAAAATTTGCCGTGACCGGTTGGCCACAAGATTCTGTTACAAACTCTGCAACGAAATCTTCTCTATCAGTGGGGATCAAATCATCTAAGAGATTCTCATCATATCCCAATACTCCATTTTCTCTATTTAGTGTTGTAAAAAGAGGAAGCTCTACACAATTGAGAATACAATCTGGATCGGTAACATTAGGATCAGTACATCCAGAGCAAGCAAGAGTTGGATCATTTTTATCTTCAACTGTAACGAAACCCCAACAACTGACTCCAGTACATGGATCTGTTATTGTCATCCGAAATTCAGCTAAAGCAGAAGTAGTGTGAATTTCTTCTGTTGTCACATCAAAACAAGAATAACAACCATAGTCTCCTTGAAGCAACATTTGTGGTGTTAGCTCAAAATCACAATCTAGATTAGCAGAAAGATTGACCTGGTCATTACAAGAAAGTGAACCGCTAAAGGGTGTATAATCTTGAAGTGTAACCGTAAACTCACAAGTGGATTCATTACCTGATTCATCCACAGCAATGTAACTGTAAGTGGTAGCAGTGCCACTCGCAGGGCCATTGCAATCCGTGTTACATGCTACGGAAACAAACCCAGGGTCACCACTACCCGTAATTGTAGCACCACAATTGTCTATTACAAGAGGTGTAGGCTGCGTGTTAAAACTACCACATTGGCCTGGCTGCAGCGTTAATGTTTTGTCTTCAGGACAGAAAATTATTGGCGCAAACTCATCCTGCACAGTTACTGTGGATTGGCAAGTTGCTATCTCTGAGCATGAAATACCCGTTACCGGATCTACACAAGATGCTGCAATGGTCAAGGTCACCGTCTGAGGGCCGGCCAATACATCCTCACAGCAGAATCTTGTTCTATCTAGTGTCATAGACACAATGTTCCCTGTTGCCGAAGATCCATTGTTTATGGAAAGTGTTGTGATATCAACGCAACCGGTACCATCTAATGACAGTGTAGCGTCTTTACAACTTGCGGTGACACAAGCCGAAGAGGCTTCGCTTGTAAATGCAGAAAGACCGCTACATAGTGCAGTGGTCAATACACATAGGATCAGAAAATTAAATTTTTTCATAGTGAGATTGAGTTATAACCCAATGACTTGGGCTTGAGATTGAGTTTGCAAAAAAGGCAAATGAGTTTCGTCGGCTCAAATACCTGGTTATCCAAAGATAGCGACTACATACAGAACTACACCTGCGAGTGACAGCTGAAACTGTAGGAATAACGTATCTAGAACTGATTTCGTTGGCTTGTGGCAGAAAATTAAATCGATTGTTGTAAGAGAGGATATTTCTCATAGAACAGAGTTCTAAAAACAAGAAAGCCCATTCATGGAGCAGATTGAGGGGTCCGCTTGAGTGGGTAGCAAAAGAGAAATATTTTAATATCATTTAGCCTTACTTAATGAATAAATTAATATCCCATAAGCCTAAAAGAACACAAACTAGCTAATCCTAGGATTAACTACTATTTGACTTTTTACAAGGAAGTTTCGTCTAAATCCTTGACTGTCAAATAGTTAAAAAAGAGTGAGATCGAGTTTGTTTGTTCCTTAGAACTATTTCGTCCTTGCAAATATAGGAAGATTAGACACTTTGGAGAAATTCTAGAGTCTTTTTTCTCATTAATGATTGATCATATATTAAATCTACGATATGTTATATGTTTTCAGTTTCTAAAAGGCCTAGATTTGACCAACTACTATGGAAAACAAGGATATCATAATCGCACAAGCTACGGCCAATGGCCTAGGTGCCGTTAGTATAGTCAGATTATCCGGTCAAGGTTGTATAGAGATGGTCAATGCTCAATTTTCTAAGAATCTAAGCCAAAAGAAATCCCATACCCTTCATTATGGCACCCTCAAAGGGGCTAGCGGAGGGGCTATAGACGACTGTCTTGTGAGTCTATTCCGAAATCCTACCAGTTATACAAAAGAAGATAGCATAGAAATATCCTCCCATGGCTCTCCTTATATCGTCCAGAGCATCATCAATACCTTCATCCAGAAAGGTGCTAGGATGGCACAAAGAGGCGAATTTACTATGCGGGCCTTCCTTAATGGTCAGCTAGATCTGACTCAAGCCGAAGCTGTTGCGGATCTCATTGCTGCAGATACGGAAAAGTCGCATCAGATTGCTTTAGAACAGCTGCGTGGGGGCTACTCGCAGAAATTGAAAGCACTCAGACACGAACTAGTACAACTAGCCAGTCTTCTGGAATTAGAACTGGATTTTGGTGAGGAGGATGTTGAATTTGCAGATCGCAGTCAACTTAAAGCTACGGTCGCACAGCTCAAATCTGAAGTATCCAAACTGCTGAACTCTTATGAAGCAGGAAATGCCATCAAGCTAGGCATCAAGACGGTCATAGCAGGAAAGCCTAATGCTGGCAAGTCTACCCTTCTCAATGCCTTACTCCAAGACGATCGTGCAATCGTCTCCCCGCAAGCAGGAACAACAAGAGACACCATAGAAGAAGAGTTAGTCCTAGATGGCATAAAATATATACTCACCGATACTGCAGGTCTACATTTAAGTGAAGATCAAATAGAGAAAGTAGGTATCGAAAAAGCCAAGGCCAAACTGAAGCTAGCGGACCTAGTGCTCTATGTCGTTGACAGCTCTAACCTTGATGATTTAAATAATGTCAGTTCGGAGATCAGTGACTTAGTTTATTCAGGAAAGATGTTATTGATACTCAACAAATCTGACATTAGCACCCTCTCAGAAGCTGGCCTAGATGTAACAAAGCTTGATGTCCCTTACCTCCTATGTTCTGCGATGAATGGAAGCAATATCAAAGAACTCAAATCCAAGATGTCAAATCTGGTCATTTCAGAGGAGATAACTGACTCCGCTATACTTACCAACCAAAGACACTTCGATGCCCTTCACAAAACAAAGACGGCGATAAATCAAGTGCAAATAGGGTTAGAGAATGGGCTCACAGGCGACCTATTGGCCATACATATCAGAGACTGCCTCTATCAAATAGGGCTGATAACTGGAGAGATCAGTACAGACGACTTACTAGAAAATATATTTTCTAGTTTCTGTATTGGAAAGTAGCAATGAAAATGACTAGTATTCTCACGACAAACAAATAACCCACAAATCCAACAAATACAAGCACCTAAGAACCTTCGTTTATTTATTACCTGCCCTTCATTTAGTTCTTATCTGTCATTTTCTTGTACCTCATTTGTACCTATTCCTTATTTTTATAGCTGACAGCCTATATCTGGGGAAATTATGACACATAC
>CALBWK010000127.1 GCA_937969415.1 uncultured Saprospiraceae bacterium
AAGTCATCGCCGATTCTGATGAATCGGTTCCTTCCTTTTAAAGGTCCATTTAGGACCAATAATCCTGCGGACCAGTCAGTCATCCACTTCGCTTCGCTACGGTCTGAATGAAAAAGGAGAAAGAATCTTAAAATCCTTTAACCTAAAAATCCTAATTCTGACAGTAAGGCTCAGATATATTGAAAAAGACAACTACCCTTTTCTTAAAGTCTTACTATCAAGACACAACAAAAAAAATGTAACTTTAAAACATATGCGCAATCTACTTTTCCTCTTGCTGTTTTCATTTATCGCCGTACAAGTCAGTTCGCAATCAAAACAAGATTACTACTGGCCCTTAGAGCGAGATGATTCTTCCGAGCCAGGTATCCAAGCTACAGAGTTTGATTTTAATGATCGACCCTTTATGCCTACAGAGAGACTAGGTGGTCTGATATACGATCAGCAAGTTTTATCACAGAGTGATGTGGAAGGTAACTTATTGTTTACTTGTAATGGATGTACTGTCGCCAATGCACAGGGAGATACGATGCTGAATGGGCATGGTATGCACGAAGGTGAATTTGTAGAGTTTTTTTGGTCGGATCGATGTGACAACTTGCCTGGCTATCAAGATTTGATTTCATTGCAAGATCCTGGTAATCCTGAGGGGTATTATATCATACAGCAATTCATAGGTGTTGATCTTAATAGTGAATTTACCTTAGTGAGAAATAGGCTTAACGCAACTTATGTGGATATGGCAGCAGAAGGAGGTTTAGGAGAGGTAATATACATCGATAGTTTAGTGGCTCAAGGAGAATATACTGGTTCTTATCTTACAGCTATCAGGCACGATAATGGACAAGATTGGTGGATATTAAATAGAGGAGATTTTTTTACAAGAGGTTGGAATACTAATTTATTAACTGCAGAAGGAATGGTTGCCCAACCATTTCAAGATGTGGGAACAGAGTTTAAGTTTGGAATTAGAAGTTCTGGCTATGCCAGGTTCTCTTCAGACGGTCAGCAATTTGCTAGCTTCAATCAGCGAGACGGGTTACATCTTTATGATTTTGATAGGAGCACCGGACTCCTAAGCAATTTCAGACATATGGAATATCATCCTCAGGATACCTTTGGGTTTTCTTGTATGGAATTTTCTCCTAATTCAAGATTTATCTACGTCTCAGATAGAGATAGTCTATGGCAGGTAGATACTTGGTCTGAAGATATGGCAAGGACAAAAGTCCTTTTAAGTGTTAATACCGATCCGACAACTGATTACTTCGTTGCAAAGCAAGGCCCTGATTGTCGTGTATACATTAGAAGCAATAAGGGCTCTACTGTACACTTTATAAATAAGCCTGACGAGTTAGGCTTGGCTTGTGATTTTAGACAAGATGGATTTGTCTTACCCTACAGATTTAATATAGGCGGCTTCCCCAACTTCCCTCGCTTTCGTGTCGATGAGGAAGAGAAGTGTGATCCCACTATAACTTCTCTCTTCGGTGAGACCGTCTGGTATCGTCGTGATCTCACCACCTATCCTAATCCTGTCAGTGATCGACTCACCATAGAGCTGCCAGAAGCAATAGGTGTCGGACATCTGTATGTGCTCGACCTCAAGGGACAGCTGATGTGGGAGGGAGAGACTACCTCTGGGCAATCAGTGCAGTCACTCGATATGTCGGCTTATGCTGAGGGGACTTATAGTGTGGAGTATGTGCCGAAGGATAATCCAGAGCGGAGAGTGTGGACGTCGCGGGTGGTGGTTTTGCGGGAGTAGTAGGACTGCTCAGGCATATTATGAGCATACAGCATAGAGGTTGATAAACCTCGACAATCGAGTTACAGGGTAGTGTTGGGGATCAACTATGTTTCCCATTACGAGAACGAAGATTCTTCCACTTCGCTTCGCTACGGTCTGAATGAAAAAGGGAAAGAATCATAAAATCTTCTAATCCTAAAAATCTTAATTCAGACAGTGGAGCCTATAGCATCGAAGCTACAAGCCTCGACGAAATGTGAGTAATGGTGATGTAAGAATTAGTACGGCTGATCTAGAAAGTGGCTTTTATCTGCTTACCTTGACAACCTCTTCTGAACTATTGACCACAAAGCGAATAATAATTCATAAATAAATTCTATAACTTTCGGTGTCTAGTATTATCATAGTGGGAGGTCGTTCTAGAACTGGAGAAAATAACTTATCTATGAAGATAGCACCAATCCCAGCTAGTAATCAGCTCTATATAGAGATAGAAGGTCTGAATCAAGAAGGGACACTCACGTTAACTGATGTTACTGGTCGACAATTGCTTACCCAACAGGTAGACAACAATGGCCTTATAAGTCTTGACCTCAGTAGTACACAGAGTGGATTATACTTTGTCTCCTTACGTGAGGGCAAGGCAATTCTCAAAACTGAGACTATTATTATTCAGAAATAAGTCTTAACTTATTGTGCCTGATTACTCTTCTGTAGTCAGGCACTTTTTTTAAAATATCACTCTTATGCGCAATCTACTTTTCCTCTTAATCTTTTCCTCTGCAGCTCTACAACTCATTTCACAATCTAAACAAGACTATTACTGGCCACTAGGATTTGACATACCAGGGGTTAAGCAACCGATGGAGTTTGACTTTAGCAAAAAACCTTTTGCCCCATCGATCAGAGAATCTACTATTTCGTTTGATCAGATGAACGCCTCTATCTGCGACCAAGAAGGTAACCTATTACTCTACACTAATGGCTGTGCGGTCGCTAATAGAAACCACGAGATGATGCCCAATGGAGACAGCATCAATGC
>CALBWK010000128.1 GCA_937969415.1 uncultured Saprospiraceae bacterium
TAATAAGAACAATGTAACCTCATAAATAGAAATAATAAAAAAGAGGCTGTCTCATAAGTATGAGTTCAGCCTCTTTTTATTATAGGATATGCAAGTCCCTGAGCCTATGTCAAGCTTATAGACTTATAGTTTACTACTTTCTTAGAATTGTCATCTTAGCGTTGTTCATAGCAGGTAGCATCATAACTACTTTGACTGGAACATTTTCTGAGTTATAGTAGTAAGACGTGACCTCATTTTCATTCTCCGCATTGGTAACCGTAATCAGTTGGTGCGGCTGGTCCATATAGTCTGACATTCCTTTGTGTTCTGCAATGACTTTTTTGGTTTTCATAGTCATCATATCTGCAATGTTATAAGTCATCTTATCACCTTCTTTCATACCGAGTTTGCCGAGCATAATATCAAATCCTGCTCCATCACATACCATTGCACCGTCGCTTTCTATCGCCATCTCCTTACCCATCATACTTGCTATGGCTTTGTTGTCTTCATATCTAATAGACATCTTCTGTCCACCTTGCTCTGTCTCCCTTCTTATGGCCTTGAACTGTGCATCATAAGTCACCATATCAATCATATCACCCATCTGGCTAGAAGCTTTGTCAGTTACTGTCCAGTTATTGCCAGTTTTCTCAATTTTTCTAGTAGAAGTCATCGGAATTTTCTGCCCTGCCATTTCTAGCGCTATATCCCAATCGCTGGCTTCTGATGCCCAAGTGTGTGCGACCTTAGGAAGAGCGGCAATAGCCTTAGAATCATCAACTTCTGCAAGTTTTACAGAGTTGATATCGACTCTAAGTTTCTTTAGTGTTTCTGCTACATCTTGTGGAACATCTTTCTGGTATCGACCACCTAGGTGTGTAGCCAAGAATTTTTCTATCTGTGCATTCATAGCCATTCTGTTGAGTGGCTTACGGAATCCATGTCCTTCGTCCATAGCGAGGAGGTAATCTACTGTGTGACCTTTGTCTCTGAGTGCAATAGCAATCTGATCTGCTTCTGCTTTTTTGACTCTAGGGTCGTTGGCGCCTTGGACGATAAGCAGTGGTTTTGAGATTTTGTCTGCACTGAAAAGTGGACTCGCTTCTCTTAGCAATTTCTGTCCTTCTTCTGTCTCAGGATCACCGACCATACCATATAGCCACTTTCTACCTGCCTCCCAATAAGGTGGTATAGACTCCATTAGAGTAAACAGGTTACTTGGTCCCACTATGTCCACTCCACAAGCGTATTCGTCAGGTGTAAAAGCTAAGCCCGCAAGCGTCGCATAACCACCATAGGATCCGCCCATAATCGCTACTTTATCTGCATCAGCGATCCCATTTTTGACGAGATATTTTTTACCCCAAGTGATGTCGTCTTGCATCAACTTGCCCCATTGTTTGTCTCCTGCATTGAGGAAATTTTTTCCATAGCCACCACTAGCTCTAAAGTTGGGCTGTAATACGACATAGCCTCTGTTGTTGAGAAACTGGACAGTACTTCTATAGCCCCAAGTGTCCCTTGGTCCTTTTGGACCGCCGTGTACGACTATGACAGCGGGAAGGTTTTTTCCAGAAGACCCTTTTGGAATAGATAAGTAAGCTGGTATCGTCGTACCATCACTACTCTTGTAAGAGATGGGTTGCATCGTGGACAGATGTTGCTCTATCTCTTTGAGGTCAGGTCTAGGTGTGTACTGTAAGATAGGGTTGTCCGTAACTGGATCATAAAAGTAGACTTCCGTAGCATATTTGTCCCCTGATACAGACACCAACATCTTGGAGTAATCCTTGGTGAAACTAGAGAAGCCAACTTCCTTACCTGGGAAGTGCGCTTTGAGTTTGTTGTAGATAGCTTCCCACTTTTTGTCTTGAAAATATCTTACAGATTTGTCATAAGTATATGAGGTACTGATTATCTCTCTTGTGTTGTTGTTGATCCACAGACCGCCGAAGTCGACCATTCCTTTTGGGTCACTTTCTAGCTTTGACAAACTGCCTGTACTCGGATTCATTTTGAACAAGGTAGAAAGATCCATATCTCCTTTATTGGTGACGAGATAGCATTCTTTATTATCAGGAGTCCATCCAGAGATAAAAGCCGATTCTTGAAGATTGGTTTTGTATATTTCTTTGAAGGTGCCATCGTCTTCTACACGCATAATCTGATTATTGCCATCTTCATCTGTTCTGTAAGCGATACGCATTTTCTCATCCCAATCAAATTCATAGCCACCATATCTATTAGTGTTCTCAAAGAGTTTGGTCAATTCTCCAGTCGATATTTTAAGGCTGTAGAGGTCGTGCCAAGCCTTGTCTCTATCATTGATGCCGACCATCATCATATCTGGATCTTTTTCTGAAACCATATAGATCTGTGCTCTTACATCTTCTAATGGCGTCAGATTTTTTGCTGTGGGTGCAGCAGTCATCGTTGCAGCAGTCGGATCTACAGCATAGACATTAAAGTTTTCATCTCCTCCACTGTCATTGACAAAGAGTACGTACTTAGAGTCATCAGTCCAGAAGTAACCTGGAATCGGCGACTCACTATCTGTAAGCAATTTGGCTTGATCAAAGCTTTCATTGAAGCCTTTGATCCAGACATTCATAATGCCTTCGTGCTCACGCATAAAGGTGACATAGTTGCCATCAGGACTCAGTTGACCTCCGGCAATAACTGGATTGCCAAAGAAAGTTGCTCGGTCGATGATGGGTGTTTCAGCACGAGGCTTAGCAACTCTATCGTTGGTTGTAGTTGAGGCTGTTGCGTTAGGTGCCATTACCTTATCTGCGCTCGACTGCAAGTTCTTGTTGCAGGAAGAAGCTACTGCAGCAAGAAGGAAGGCGGCTAAAAGTAGTTGGATGTATTTAATCATAACTATGGTTGTTTTATGGATGAAAGTAAGTAATCTATGATGAAATGCTGAAAATTTTCTATCAGTATAGCTGGAGTTGGGATGAGTAGTGAGGAGATTTCGAGCAATTATTTTTGCCGAAAAAATTAAGCTTGTTTTTGTTGTGCACATATACTGCACGATGAAGTCTTTATTTGAATCAAAATTGATTGTATTATGAATGACAACCGAAAAGTATCTAGACAGATAAATAGATTGACTCTAGATATCGAGCAATTGGAGTTGCAGCGTCTGGATGAAGCAGTCCACGCTGAGCTAGCTGACTACTACTTTGAGCGAGCAGAATTATACTTCAAGTCAGAAAACTTTGAGTGGGCAATAGAAGATTACAACCAATGCCTCGATCTCAATCCTTATTTCTACGAAGCTGATATGGGCAGAGAGATGGTCTATATGGCAATGAAATCTGCTGTAGCTGCATAAGCAAGGGGAAAGGCATTTACTTGCTGAACTTAACCATAAAGACTCCAGAAAGGATTAGTGCTAGCGCCAACATAATGTATAAGCTTATGTGCTCTCCATCGAGGAAGCCCCATCCCAAGGCAACGATAGGCGTGATGAAACTCACCGAACTGGAAAAGACAGCGTCTGTGATTTGGATCAGTTTGAAGAACAAGATATTGGCGCCAAAAGTCCCTACTAGAGACAGGGTCAATAAGGCTATAAGTGAGACATTGGCCTCACCAGTAAGCGTCACGCTTATAAAATCCGTCGATAGGAGATATGCCAAAGCCCAAGGCCCAATCACAGAAAAGGAGAGTGTACTGATGACCAAGGGATGTAAGCCTTTGAGTTTGGACGCCACAGTATTAGCGCTGACCCCGTAACAAAAAGTGGCTAGCACTAAAAGCATCCCCATCAATATAGGGAACTGCTCATTGCCAGTCCCTCTGGAGAAAAAGATAATCAGTGTCCCTGAGAAGCCTAGTGTAATACCCAGTAGCTGCTTCACCTGGAACCGCTTGCCAAAAAAAGCTACCCCTAAGAGGAAAGCAAAAATGGGAGTCAATGCATTCAGTAAACCTGCGACACTGCTCGATATTTCTGTCTGCGCTGTGGCATAGAGTAGAGCAGGAAGACCAGAGCCACATAGTCCGACTATAATGAGGGGAGGTAATGATTTCTTATCGACATCCTTATATCTCGTAATTAACAGAGGCAAGAATGCTAGAAAAGCAAAGACTATCCGCCCGGCAGCAACTTGATTGGCGCTATAGGCAATGAGCGATTTTTTGATAAGTATAAAGGAACTACCCCAGACTAAACTCAAAAACAAGAGCAGTCCCCAGGCCAATATTGTATTGTCTTTTGTCTCTGTATTCATCAACTGCGAACATACCAACAATTAAAGGCTCTGCTGTTGGTAATTATGGAAGAATGATGCGAGTGCTAGCTTTTCATTTACTGTACCTTCGTCATTTTGGATAAAAGTCCATTTTTTAAGAAACCTATATATCACAATGATTGATGTAAAACTGTTTGCTGGCCACGCGACGACTACTCTGGCCGGTGAGATCGCTGATCACTATGGAGAGCGCTTAGGAAAACTAGAAGTTAAGAGATTTAGCGATGGCGAGATGCAAACCATAATTCCAGAATCAGTAAGAGGTACGTATGTCTTTTTTATCCAATCGACGACGGCACCCGCAGATAACCTCTTAGAGTTACTCCTACTTATTGATGCGGCTAAGCGGGCATCGGCGGGCTACATAACTGCTGTTATACCCTATTTTGGATATGCACGACAAGACAGAAAAGATAAGCCGCGTGTGCCTATCTCCGCTAAGCTCATCGCCAATCTTTTGGCGTCAGCTGGTGTCAATAGGATAGTTACAATGGATTTCCACGCAGATCAGATTCAAGGATTTTTTGACTTGCCAGTGGATCACTTGAGAGGGGAGGCGATATTTATCCCTTTCCTGAAGACACTAGATATGAGTAATGTCGTGTTTGCATCTCCTGATGTGGGCGGCGTTAAGCGAGCAAGAAGCTATGCCAAATACTTTGAGCGAGACCTCGTCATAGGGGATAAGGTCAGAAAAGTGGCTAACAAGGTAGAGAGTATGACCATTATTGGTGAGGTAGAAGGTGCTGATGTTATTCTAGTAGATGACCTCGTAGATACAGCGGGTACTCTCTGCAAAGCTGCTCAAGCCATAATGGATAAAGGTGCCAAAAGTGTCAAAGCGATAGCTACCCACGCTGTGTTGTCAGGACCAGCCTATGAGCGCATCAATGACTCTGTGCTTGATGCACTCTATGTGACAGATACTATAGCACTCACGCAACAGTCAGAAAAGATTCAGGTATTGAGTTGTGCCAAGCTCTTTGCTAAGGCCATCAGAAATACACACGAATTCAAATCTATATCGGCACTATTTGTAGATTAATCTGTTGATCTCGATGAGACTGATGTGATTCTTGCTGACTCAGATTGGATGACTTGAATCTATCTAGCTGATAGCAAGAGACTTATACATAGAATAATCGCTAATAGAAAAAGCTTGAGTTAAGATAAAGGTGGCGTGTAGTTCCGTATAGATATCCTTGCTTGGAAAACTCTTTTTTTTCTATCTTTGCACTCCTTTTAGAAATACCTAAAGCGTTATAAACCAAGGTTATGCAAACTGAAGTATTCAAAGCAGAAGCAAGAGACGTAAAAGTCAAAGCATCTGACATAAGAAAGCAAGGCAGAATTCCTGCTGTACTATATGGTCCCAATGTTAATGAGCACTTCTCAGTGACTCACAATGACATCAAGAAATTAGTCTACACACCAGATTTCAAAGTTGGTGAAGTAGAGCTAGGTGGTGCCAATCATAAGTGTATCGTGAAGGATGTACAATTTCATCCTGTAACAGACCAGATCAGACACATCGATTTTCTCCTACTCAAAGAAGGTACGAAAGTCAAAGTTGAGCTCCCAGTTAAGTTCAAAGGAGTATCTCCAGGTGTAAAGGAAGGTGGTACATTGATGCAGTCTATGCGTAAGGTCAAAGTAAAACTAGATCCTAAAGATCTTGTAGATGAGCTTTTTGTAGATATTTCAGAATTGACTCTTGGGAGTGCAATTAGAGTAAAGGACTTAGAGGTTACAGAAGGTATAGAAGTGATGGTCAATGAGGCGACGCCAATTGCATCAGTTGAGATACCAAGAGCACTTAAGTCTGCTCAGGCAGCCGCTGAAGGTAAAGAAGCTGCTGCAGGCGATGATGCCGAAGGTGCCGCAGCCGCAGAGTAATTCTCATCCAACAATAAAAAAGAAAGGTCCGATGTGCTATTGCACGTCGGACCTTTTTCTTATACTAATCTAAACTTCAACAATCTTAACGGAAGTTATCTAGAAAAAGATGTACTTAAATGTGTGCTTTCAGCGACAATTCCGTATATAAGCAATATGGAACTAAGCGGCTCTTTTTCAATAAATAATGAACCATGTCATTCCTAGATTTCGTTAAGACTCTGTTTGGTTTTAAAACTAGCTCAACTATGATAAATCTTATATTATTCGGTCCTCCCGGCTCGGGAAAAGGTACGCAAGCGGCCCACTTAGTAGAAAAATTTGGACTAACCCATATCTCGACAGGTGATCTGTTCCGCTACGAATTAGGCAACAATACGCCTCTGGGTCAGGAAGCAAGGAAATATATGGACAAAGGAGAGCTCGTTCCAGACTCTGTTACCATCTCTATGTTAGAGAATAAAATGAATATGACCCCTAACCCCAAAGGGTATATCCTTGATGGTTTTCCACGGACCTTGGCTCAGGCAGAAGCCTTAGATGGAATACTAGAAGGTCGAGACACTAAAGTCACCCATCTCCTTGCACTTAGTGTAGATGATGAAGAGATCGTCAAGCGATTGTTAGAAAGGGGTAAGACGTCTAATCGAGCTGATGATGCAAATGAAGAAGTCATCCGCAAGCGTATAGTAGAATACAATGCTAAGACAAGTCCCGTTTTTGATTATTACGATAAGTCAGGGATCTCCAAGAAGATCAAAGGTGTAGGCACAATCGAGGAGATATCGACGCGACTAGCAGCAGCCTTAGTCTAGCTTTTTCTTCAGATCTTTTTTGATCAACTTATATAGCATCTCTTCTGAGGGTTGCTCTGGGTAAGGAGGCATATGGCCAGTAACCTCCTCGATGACAGTTGCCGTAGTAGAACCTATGGCGTAGATCTTTTTTCCTGCAGTCTTGTGATTGTGGAGGTAGCCTAGAAAATTGAGCGGGCTAGTAAATACCAATATATCGCAGTCAGGTATCCTTAGCTTTTTATTCACCTTATTGTCATAGACATTAAGGTGCATTGGTTCTATAGACAGGTCGTATTGAGCCAAGCTGTCCATAGATTTTTTGGCCTTTGGAAACAAGACTTTATAGCCTTTCCAACGTTGATTGATTTGCTTACTAAGTGCCTCTAGGTCGCCAGCACCGATGAGGTCTGCCTCCTTTCCAGTAATTGTTGAGAATATTTGATTACTGGCTCGACCCATAACACCATACATTACATTTGGATCATAGGGTACCTTAGTCAGATAAGCCGCTATTGCCCTCGCACTGTAGAAGAAGACAGCGTTATGATAGGGCGGGGGCATTGAAAATGAGAGTTCTTTAAACCTTAGAAAAGACTTGTCAATAATCTTGACTCCAGATTTCTTGAGTCTGAGAAATGGCGATCGCTTACTCAGTTGACGAGAGATGAAGAGGGTGATTTTCGATTTTTTTGATGCCATTACTCTTCAAATAAGTCATCCAATTGTCTACCCATCATCAGCGCCTTGAAGCATCTTGTAGCGGCTATCACATCAGCTCTAGCATTATTGGGCGGAGAGTAAGCTTTGCTAAAGATTATTGCGTGAAGTTCTGTGAGGGTCGGCCATTTGAATCCTCCTGTCTTAGATGGCAGTTTGCAGTAATGCGTACTCTCTTGCATAAGGCAGAAGCGCTCTTTTTTAAATAAGTTATGATCTATACCTTTTCTGATATATTCAGCGGCTAGTACACACTCGTTGACATTAAGGTTATGTGCTAAGACGTAGTCCACTTCCGATAAGGCTTGATCAAATCCCTCCAATGCACTTTCAAGTGGAATACCTCTGCTACTAATATCCTCCGCATCTAACTTGATATGTTCACAGATTTCTGGGGTAATCTCAAATCCATTTGGCTCTATGATAAAGTTTTGATTGTCGACAGGTTTCAGCTCCTTATCTAGGATGATCCAAGAGAGATGTATCATCCTTGGCCAAGAAAATGTATCCGTAAATGGAGCCGTATAGCTCTTCGGTTTTTCTATGGGAGAAGTATCAAAAATCAAATACATAATAAGTGCCTTAACTATTCTGTGTAAAGGTAATCGGGAAGGATTAGCTAGTTCAATTTTTTGTGGAGTTTAAATCTCCTTGCTCATTAATTTATCGACCATCGCCTGGGCAAGTCCATCTCGGGTGCTTCTACTCAGATGATGTCTCTTGATATCTACACCATTAGCGGCATAGGCCCCGTATAGATGATAATTACCTAATTGATCGACTTCACAATAGACCCCTAGTGGCACTTGGCAACCACCATCCATCATCTTAAGTACTTGGCGTTCTATGTTGGTGGATCGAGCCGTCTCTGCTTGATGAATGTTCTGGATTATTTTACGCATCTCAGAGTCTGCCTCTCGGACTTGATAGGCTATTACACCTTGGCCAGGAGCAGGGACAAATTCTCTAGGATGGAGTCGGGTTGTATTGAGATCTGATAAGTCTAGTTGTAGTCTATTGATTCCAGCTCTCGCTAAGATAATAGCATCATAATCTCCTGCTCTTAGTTTATCGACCCTAGTGGGCACATTGCCTCTCAAGTCTTGTGTGGTCACCTGAGATGCAAGACTATGCATTTGTGTCTTACGTCTTATAGAGGAGGTGCCGACTATAGCTCCTAACTTGAGCGCATAAGTTTGATTTTCGTCAAGTGATTCTTTTCTGCTGATGAGTAGATCTGCTGGATCCTCTCTTGTGGAGAGGCCTGCAAGTACGAGACCTTCAGGTTGGACTGTGGGCATATCCTTGAGCGAGTGTACAGCGACATCGACTTGTTCCTCTAGTAGGGCATCTTCGATCTCTTTGGTGAAAAATCCTTTGCCTTCCATCTTGTCAAATCCAATATTCTGGATCTTGTCTCCTTGCGTTTTGATAATGTGGAGGGCACAATCAAAGCCTAATTCTGTTAATTCTGCCTTGACTTTATTGGCTTGCCATAGTGCAAGAGCGCTACCTCTGGTCCCTATTCTTATATTTCTAGTCATCTGCCGGCAAAGTTATCTGATATTCAGCATAAAGAATAATTCATCAATATTTTGTGATAAGTATCTGTAAATCATTATACTTAAATATTATTAAATAAATTATGTGTAATATGATTAAATAAGAACAGATGCTTTGCCGTTTGATTACAACGGTTTCCAAACCGGGCAAGAAATCGTAATCAGTTAGAAAACGAAAAAGCTTAACAACTTACTGATCCCTCTAAAGAGAATTGGGTACTAAAGTTGTATATCTAATACCTAACTAACTCTCAGTTAGTTGTTACTTTTGCAGCGATTTTATGACATACACCGTAGGTACTATAGCAGAGATGATAGGAGGTTCACTGACAGGTGATTCATCTATTGAGATTTCAGGAGCAGCAGGTCTAGGCCAAGCAAGTTCCGGTGAAATTACCTTCTTGTCTAGCGACAAGTATATAGAAGAATCCAAGCGTACAGGCGCTTCCGCCATTCTCGTTCACGAAAAATATGCGGGTAAGCAATTTACCATCCCGACCATCAGCGTGGGAAATGTGTACTCTGCATTAGCCGAGATATTGACATTATTTGATTCTGCTGAAGGCAGAGAGCCTGGGGTACACAGTATGGCCTTTTGTTCTCCAAGTGCCAAGATTGCTGAAACAGCCTACGTAGGCCCATTTTGTGTCATTAGTGAGGGTGTAGAGATAGGGGAAGGGACGCATATACTTGGACACGTACATATCTCGAAAGATGTCAAGATTGGACAAAATTGTTTGATATATCCTGGCGTCAAAATCTACAAGGATACTGTCATCGGTAACCAGTGCATCCTCCACAGTAATGTCATTATTGGTTCAGATGGTTTTGGTTTTGCACCACAAAAAGACGGCAGTTTTGTCAAGATACCTCAGATAGGCAATGTGATCATTGAAGATCAAGTGGAAATTGGAGCCAATACAGTTATTGATAGGGCAACTATGGGTGCTACACTCCTTAAGAAAGGTGTCAAATTGGACAACCTTATACAGGTGGCTCATAATGTAGAAATCGGCGAAAACACTGTGATAGCAGCTCAAGCGGGGATCGCCGGCTCTACCAAGTTAGGCGCGCACTGTCAGGTAGGCGGTCAGGCAGGCATTGTTGGCCATCTTACTTTAGCGGATAGAACCCTTATCCAAGCTCAAAGTGGTGTCACGCGATCTACCAAAAAGCCAGATACTAAGCTGTATGGTAGCCCTGCACTTGATTATAGCAACTACCTCAAATCGTATGCTGTCTTCAAAAATCTCAATGACCTTCAATCGCGCATCAAAGAGTTAGAGAAAGCCCTCTCAGAGCTTAAGAGTTGTTCGTGACGACTTAACGAATCTTTTTACTCTCCTTATCAAACTAGGTATTTTAGATGGTCCGTTCTGATTACAAATAATCAGTACATCTTTTGATATATACAATAAATAAAACGACCTTCAACCAAGAATCAGAATCCAAAAACTATAACTCAGAGGTAGCTAACTTCTGGGCATATCTTACTATGAAACAAGCTACTTTAAGCCAATCTTTCCAACTAGAAGGTATAGGATTGCATACTGGCCAAATGGTAAAAATGGTCTGCAAACCTGCTGATGCGAGCTCCGGAATCGTATTTAAGCGTATGGACCTGGAGGGCGCTCCAGAAATCATTGCCTCTATAAATCATCTCGACTCTACCTTTAGAAGTACTTGCCTTTCGAAAGGAGACGTGAAAGTCTCGACGACAGAGCATCTTTTGTCAGCACTAGTGGGGATGCGTATTGATAATGCAATCATAGAGCTTAATGGCCCTGAGATTCCCATCCTTAATGGGAGTGCAGAGCCATTTGTAACAGCCATAAAAGCTGCAGGAAGAGAAGAACAAGAAGTGGAGCGACAATATTTAGAATTAGATAAGACGCTAGAGTTTAAGGACGAAGAGAGTGGGGCAGAATACTTGTATATGCCTGTGGACACTATAGAAGAGACAGAGTTTACGACGATTATAGAGTATAATAGTAAGGTAGGTCGTCAGGTCGCAATATGGAATGACAGTGTCTCTTTTGATAAAGAGATTGCGCCCGCTAGGACCTTTGTTTTTGTCAATGAGCTAGAAGAATTACACAATCAGGGTGTGATAAAAGGTGGTCGCGTGGATAATGCGATTGTTTTTAGCCATAAAGATTTTTCTCAAGATAGAGTTAAAAAATTAGCAGAGCACTTCAATGTCGATGACGAAATACTTGTCGATAATGGCATCCTTAATGGACTGACATTGAATTATCCCAATGAGCCAGCGCGACATAAGCTCCTTGATCTTATGGGTGACCTCTTCTTGTTACGAATGCCAGTAAAGGGAAAAATTATTGCCAAAAGACCAGGACATACTGGCAATACGGCTTTTGCTAAGTTTCTAAAAGCAGAGTTTCAGAAAAGAAAAAAACTCAAGGGTTTACCGATTTATGATCCGACTGTTCCACCTATTAAAGACATAGCGGAAATAAAAGAATATATCCCGCATCGCTATCCATTCTTATTAGTAGATAAGATCATTGAGTTATCTGATGAGCATGTAGTCGGTATTAAAAATGTCACTGCCAATGAAGAGTTCTTCAATGGACACTTTCCAGGCAACCCAGTTTTTCCAGGCGTCCTGCAGATGGAGGCTCTAGCGCAGACAGGTGGTATTCTAGCACTTTCAACTGTAGAAGAACCAGAAAATTGGAATACCTATTTTCTAAAAATGGATCAAGTAAAATTTAAGAAGTTGGTCCGACCGGGAGATACAATGATTCTTAAAATGAAATTATTGACTCCTATACGCCGCGGAATTTTCCATATGCAGGGTACTGTATACGTAGGAGAGACAATTGTATCTGAAGGAGAGTTAACCGCACAGATCAGTAAAAAGCAAGCCTAAATCTAAGGGCCTAATCCAGATGTATGACTAAGATCTCACCACTAGCACATATTCATCCTAATGCAAAGATTGGCAAAGATGTACAGATAGATGCATTTGCTTTTGTAGATGAAGATGTCGTAATAGGTGATGGATCATGGATGGCCTCTAACAGTGTTGCTTATGCAGGTACTGAAATTGGTAGCAACTGCAAGATATATCCGGGCGCTGTCATTGGTGCTGATCCACAAGATCTGAAGTACGCTGGAGAAAAAACTAAAGCCATCATTGGTAACAACGTTCTCGTTAGAGAATACGTGACTATAAATAAAGGCACCAAAGCTTATGGAAAAACTATCGTGGGTAATAATACGTTACTGATGGCCTATGTACATGTCGCACACGATTGTCATGTGATGGATAATTGTATTATAGCCAATGCCGTCAACTTAGCCGGCCATGTTATTTTAGGTAGCCACGTATCCATAGGTGGTATGACAGCTATACAACAGTTTGTCAATATCGGGGCACATACTTATATAACTGGAGGCTCTCTAGTTAGAAAAAATGTACCACCTTATGTTAAGGCTGCAAGAGAACCACTTTCTTATGTGGGTATCAATAGAATAGGATTGGAACGCAGAGGTTTTACTCCCGAAGCTATTAACAGAATACAAGATATTTACCGTGTTCTATTTATTAAAGGATGGTCAATGTCTAGGGCACTCGAGCACATTGAGAAGGCCATACCTGGAAGCCCTGAGAAAAAGCACATTCTAGACTTTATCAATAAATCTGAAAAGGGTTTGATGCGTGGATTCAATAGTCTGATAGGGGATTAGCGTATGGATATTCTTCTTGAAGATATCGGCAAGCGATTTACGTCAGGATGGGTATTTAGAAATATCAATCACAATATTGTCACAGGTGATCGACTAGCTATCACAGGTCAAAACGGGTCAGGAAAGAGTACATTGTTGCAAATTATCTGTGGGTATTTGACCAATACAGAAGGGAAGGTATCCTATACTAAAGAGGGAAAGGAAATTAATCGAGATAATATCTTTAAGCATCTTGCAATTTCTGCAGCATATATGGAATTGGACGAAGAGCTATCAGCTGCTGAGATATTTGAGCACAACAAAATTTTTAAACCCTACTTAATTCAAGAGCAAGATCATTTTCTAGACTTGGTCCAATTAGATTCAGAACAAGACAAAGAGGTGAAGTATTATTCTTCTGGAATGAAACAAAGATTAAGTCTGGCTCTGGCCTTGTGTATGGACGTGCCCCTGTTAATTTTGGATGAGCCGACTTCCTTTTTAGATGTGCAAAAGAAAGAGTGGTTTAGGACAATGTTAGAGCAGTTCGGACAAAATAAGACGATAGTTATTGCATCTAACGATGACTTTGATATTCAGACTTGTAACAAATCAATAAGCCTAGACTAGAGCAACAACCTCTATTGACCTCTTAATTTTTTCTCCCAAGCCCAAGCAGAAGCGGTCATCTCATCTAAATCACGTTTTGTTGCCCAGCCCAATTCCTCTCTGGCAAAAGTAGTATCTGCATATACGGCCTCGACATCTCCCGGTCTCCTGTCCACAATCTTATAGTTTACTTTTTCTCCTGTACTTCTTTCAAATGACTTGATGACTTCAAGTACACTATTCCCCTTGCCGGTTCCTAGATTAAAAACTTCGTAGTTGGATTTATTTTGCTTTTTAATCAATCTTGTAAGTGCAACAACATGTGCTTCTGCAAGATCTACCACATGTATGTAGTCTCTAATAGCAGTGCCATCAGGTGTGTTGTAGTCTGAGCCAAATACAGACAACTGCTCTCTTATGCCGATAGCAGTCTGTGTCAGATAGGGTAGTAAGTTGTTAGGGATACCTAATGGTAATTCTCCTATTAGCGTAGATTTATGAGCACCGATTGGATTAAAGTACCTAAGAGAAATTGTCCTTATCGTCGAGTCTTCGATTGCCATCGCTTCTTGTAAGATTTCTTCTCCTACCTGCTTGGTGTTACCGTATGGCGAAGTGGCAGGTTGGATTGGACTTTTTTCGGTAACAGGTAGTTTTTTGGGCTCTCCATAAACAGTACAAGAGGAGGAAAATATAAAATTATCAATGTGGTGGGTAGTAAGTGCTTCCAGTACATTGATCATACTGAAGATATTATTCTTGTAATAGCGGATAGGTTGCTCTACACTTTCACCTACCGCCTTAAGGGCTGCAAAATGAATGACACCGACAGCATCCTTGTGCTTGGAGAAAACTTCTCTGCATGCATTACTGTCACTCAAATCAACTTCTTCAAAGGCGATTTTTCGTTGAGTTATCCCTTTTATACCTTCTAGAACTGAGACATTAGAATTAGATAAATTGTCGATGATCACTGGGTCATACCCTGCATTAACTAACTCTACAATAGTATGGGAACCAATGTAACCCATACCACCAGTTACTATAATTTTATTATCAGACATTTTATTGAGCTTTATTTGTTATCCATTCTCTTGCATTCACAAAGGCAGTTATCCAAGGGGAAATAACATCATCGCTATCTGGATAGTGCGCCCAGTTCCACTTGAATATCGATCTTTCTATGTGCGGCATCATCACTAGATGTCTACCGTCTGCGCTGCACATCATCGCCGTATTATAGGCACTCCCATTAGGATTTGAAGGATATTTATCATAACCATATTTAGCGACAATATTGTATTGGTCTTCGCTTTCTGGAAGTACAAATTTGCCTTCACCATGAGAAATCCACACACCCAATCTGCTGCCCGCTAGAGAGGATAACATAACTGAGTTGTTATCTTGTATATCTACAGAGGTGAAAGCGCTTTCGTGTTTGTGACTCTCATTGTATGTCATCTTGCCATGCTCTTTGTGCTCAGGGTTAATTAACTCAAGCTCCATAAAGAGTTGGCAACCATTACAGATGCCTACTGATAAGACATCTTCTCTGGCAAAGAAATTGTCAAGGGCTTTCTTAGCCTTTTCGTTATACATAAAAGCACCTGCCCAGCCTTTGGCCGACCCTAGTACATCCGAATTAGAAAAGCCTCCTACTGCACCTATAAATTGCACATCCTCTAAGTTTTCTCTTCCTGATATGAGGTCTGTCATATGAATATCCTTCACCTCAAAGCCAGCAAGATACATTGCGTGGGCTAGCTCCCTTTCTGAGTTACTTCCTTTTTCTCTGATGACAGCAGCACGAGGTTTTTTTCCATTGGGGACTATAGGCAATTGACCACTATGTCCTTGCGGAAATTTATAGGATAATGGTTGGACCTTGTAATTGTCAAATCTCTCTTTTGCCATTCCATTACTGGACTGATGAGTGTCTAGAAGATAAGAAGTCTCATACCAACTGGTTCTTAGCTCAGGCACATTCAATTGAATCTTATTCGATCCATTAGAAATGGTAAGCGTCTGGCCTTCTTTTGGTCCTCCTATCTTAAGGCACAAGATGTTTTTCTCTCCAAATATTTCTGTAAGGTTAGAGTTGCTTTGAAGGATCAGTCCAGCATTTTCTGAAAGTAATAACTTAACATTATCCTCTTCTGCTAGAGTCGTCAAGTCTACTTCTGCTCCTAGATTAGTTTCTGCAAAACACATCTCAAGTAGGGTAGTCGCCAGTCCTCCAGCAGATATGTCATGTCCAGCAGAGATAATGTCTTCGCTAATGAGTCTCTGGAGTAGATTAAAGGTACTGGCTAGTTTCTGCACATCGTTGACACTAGGTGCCTTTGAGCCAATTTTATTTTTTGTCTGCGCAAACGAAGAACCGCCTAAGGTATATCCGCTATCTGAGAGATTGATATAATACAGGTCACCACCCTTTGCCTTGAGTACTGGCTCTACAATTTTAGTGATATCTTTGCAATGTCCTACAGCAGAAATCACTACAGTGCCAGGAGAATATACTTCCTTGTCTGGATACTTCTGCTTCATAGACAGAGAGTCTTTACCAGTCGGGATATTAATTCCGAGTGCAATAGCAAATTCTGATATTTCTTCTACGGCCGCATAGAGTCTAGCATTTTCTCCATCGTTCTTAGCAGGCCACATCCAGTTGGCAGAAAGTGACACAGACTTCAGTCCTTCTTCTAATGGTGCCCAGACTAAGTTGGTTAGTGCTTCAGTTATGGCCATACGTGCACCACTTACAGGGTCGAGAAGGCCGATTATTGGCGCATGGCCCATTGAGGTGGCAATTCCTTGAACTGAATCATAATCCAGCGCCATTACACCACAATTATTAAGTGGAAGTTGCAATGGCCCACAGCATTGCTGCTTGGCGACACGACCACCGACACATCTATCTACCTTGTTGGTTAGCCAATCTTTACAAGCGACCGCTTCTAGACTTAATACATCCTTGATGTAGTTTTTTATCTCACCAGCATCATAGGTGATGGGTTGATATTTGTGTGTGGTCGACTTGTCTTTGAGAATTGTCTGTGGAGAGCTGCCAAACATATCTTCTAAGGCCAAGTCCATCGGCGTTTCTTTTTCAGATCTGATAACAAAGCGTTTGTCTCCAGTAACGCTGCCTACTTCATAAATTGGAGCTCGTTCTCGTTCGGCTATCTGCTTTATTTTGGGGAGATCTTTTTCTGATACTATCATACCCATCCGCTCCTGAGATTCATTGCCGATCAGTTCTCTGGCCGATAGAGTAGGGTCACCTACAGGGAGTGCGCTGAGTTCTATTTTTCCACCAGTTTCTTCTACGAGCTCTGAGAGACAATTGAGATGACCGCCAGCTCCATGATCGTGTATGGAGATTATCGGATTTTCTGCGCTCTCGACCATCGCTCTTATAGCATTGGCTGCTCGCTTTTGCATTTCAGGATTAGATCGCTGGACTGCATTTAGTTCTAGTCCGGTGCTAAATTCTCCACCTTCTGCAGAAGACACAGCTGCACCGCCCATACCTATTCTGTAATTGTCGCCACCAATCAAGACGATCTTGTCTCCTTTTTTTGGTTCGTCTTTTTGAGCTTGGTCTGCTTTTCCATACCCGATGCCTCCTGCCATCATAATGACCTTATCATAAGCTAACCAACGATTGCCTTCTTCATGTTCGAAGGTGAGCACAGATCCATTAATAAGAGGCTGGCCAAATTTGTTTCCAAAGTCAGAAGCCCCATTAGAGGCTTTAATGAGGATGTCCAACGGCGTCTGATACAACCACTTTCTTTTTTCTACATTTTCTTCCCATTGCTTCCCTGGCTTAACACGTGAGTAAGGCGTCATATAGAGGGCTGTACCAGCGAGGGGGATAGACCCTCTTCCTCCTGCAAGTCTGTCTCTGATTTCTCCTCCTGATCCAGTCGCGGCACCATTAAAGGCTTCCACTGTGGTCGGGAAGTTATGGGTCTCAGCTTTGAGTGAGATGACAGACTCGAATGGCGTCTTAATATAGAGGTCCGCGATCTCTCCAGTGGCGGGCGCAAATTGTGTCACTTTAGGTCCTCCGATAAAAGCTACATTATCTTTATATGCGGAGACTATGGTGTTGGGATTGGCTTTGGAAGTTTTCTTGATCAACTGAAAGAGAGATTCTGTTTTCTCTTGTCCGTCTATTATAAATTGTCCATTGAAAATCTTGTGTCGGCAATGCTCACTATTGACTTGCGAGAATCCGAAGACTTCTGAATCCGTTAGGGCCCGACCAATCTTTTTAGCCACCTCTTCCAAGTAAGTTACTTCTTCTGCACTAAGTGCAAGTCCTTCTTCTATGTTATAAGCATTGATGTCTGAAATATTGATTACAGGCGCAGGTTCTATATTTATTTTAAACTGCTCTTGTGTCAACTCTTCAAATTTCTGAGAGACCATAGGGTCATACGGGCTATCTTCTGCACAACTGACATACCGCTCTATCCTCAGGATGCCTTCTAGGTCCATATTCTGAGTGATCTCTACAGCGTTAGTTGACCATGGGGTGATCATTGTTGCTCGTGGCCCTATAAAGGGACCTGCTATTTTGTTACTAGTTATTTGGGGTTGATTCCCAAATAGCCATTGTAGCTTGTATAAGTCAGAGGTTGATAGGGCTTGTACTGTTTCAAGAACAAAAACAACTTTATCTGATTTGCCGAAAAATGTAAGCATATATATAAAGGCTAGAGAATTCTGGAAAGGTGCAAATTTCTATTTTTTGGCCCATAAAAGATAATCTCAGCTAGATTGTTCTGATATAAGACCATACCGCAGTAAATCGACATATTATGGTTAGAATATCGTACGTTTATTACTTGATTCAATCAAAATTTTTGGAATTCGATGTTTGATATTCAATTATTGGAGAATAGCCCTGATACACCAACCTTCTACAGGGTGCTGATAACTGTAATATTTGCTTTTTTTCTGTCTTCACTGATTACCATCACATATGAGTTGACGACTAAGAGTATCTATAAGAAAGCCCATTTTTTGCAGTCTTTAGCGCTGATTTCTATAGTTGCCGCGACAGTAATGCAGGCTATTGGAGATAGCTTAGCAAGAGGATTGGGTATGCTTGGCGCTTTATCCATAATTCGGTTTCGTACAGTCCTCGATGATCCTAGAAATATCTCTTTTATGTTTGCCTCATTGGCAGCTGGGATATCCTGTGGAGTTTTTGGATTTTCCATAGCCCTCACTGGGACTCTCGTCTTTTGTCTAGCTGCGATAATCTTGCGTTTCTCCCCGTACAGTAATTCTAATGAGCTGATCGGCAGCCTTAAGTTGCAAGTACCTAGATCAGATACTCAGAGGAATCTTATTGAGAAACGCCTTAAGACCCATTGCAAAAATTTCGAACTCGACCAGTTAAGATTTCTTAACGCTAAGACTGTCGAGACACTTCAAGAGGATGGGGTCACAGTAATAGAAGAAATAAAGAGAGAGAACCTTCAGGAATTCACTTATCTCATTCGACTGAGACACAATGGGAGTATTTCAGCGCTCAATAATGACTTGGCTCAACTAGAAGATTTAGAGTCACTTAAATTAAATTTCAAAAAGCAACCTACTAAGCTGTGAGCCGATATTTCAATCTATTTTATATCGTATTACTATTGTTAGGCATCGGAGCTGTCTTGGTTTTGCCGGGTACAAGAGAAGCAACCACTTTGTCTTTCTATGGCTTTGCCGAAAGTAACGAAACAGAAATCAATTACAATTATCCGGTGGTCGTAGAATCTATACTAGTTACACCAGGAGAGGAAGTCAAAGAAGGACAGACGCTTCTCAAAATCACAAGGATAAAATCTAAGGAAGTTCTTTCAGACCAAGACTTTAAAATCAGTGAACTGCGTTCAGAAGCGCAAATGTGGAAGGAAAAAAATCAAGATAAATTACGTGTAGAACAGATACAACTTGATAATGCTCTTGCTGCTATAGATGAAGAGGTGACTCAAATACAAAAGGAAATAGCCTACAAAAAATCCCTTGTCGAAGGCCTGAGTACTATAGAGAGTGCTGAAGTTGATTATAGTCCTCTAGAGGCAAAGATTGATGAATTGATCAACAAGAAATCTAGATTAAGACAAGAGTCGCAGCTCAAGAAGGATGTCATCAATAAAGAGCTCGCAATGGGCGATAATCCTTTTGTACAGAAGATTAATCGGCTCAAACAAGAAAAGGATTTTGAAATAAGCCAAGCTAAGCAAGATATAGTCGTCACAGCACCTATGGATGGTCTTATAGGGAACATCTATTGTAAGGCAGCAGAGCACATCACTTCTTATAAGACTTTATTGACTTTCTATGAGCCCCACTCTGGAACGATAAAGGGCTATGTGCATGAGGACTTAACACTACAAGTGGACATAGGATCTAAGTTTAGGGTCAGCTCGATCAAAGACCAATCAATAAGTTATACAGGTCATGTTGTGGGCCTAGGTTCTAGGATTGTAGAAATACCGATGAGGCTGAGAAAGAATCCAGACTTCAAGACCTATGGACGAGAAGTTGTTATAGAGATCGATAAGAACAATACTTTCCTTCAAAAAGAAAAAGTTGCTATCAGCTATGTTGAAGGTCTATAGTGTAGTTCTATTTCTTTGTATAGTTCAAGGACTTCGAGGACAAGCTTTTAGTTCAGATGATTTTTTTAGACAATCTCTAAGCAAGTTGCACCAGTTAGAGATACTAACATTGGATCCTATCTCCTTCCCTTGGATTGAAGAAATAGAATTGAGGACAGAGACCAGAGATTTTGATCTAGATATGCAAGAGATCACGTTGAGGGTCTCGCCAAGTACACCCAAGATACGTAAAGCGCAGGCGGCCTTGCTAGCTCATTACAGGTCTGAACCAGACGAAGATAGTGCAGACCTCTATGGTGATGTGGTGTTGAATCTATATGGAGATTGGTTGAGTCTTTACTTTATTCAGAGAGAATTAGCGATTACAGATAGTTTACAGCTAATTTTGTCTGATCGACAAAAGGTGCTAGAACGCCAGTTGGGTACACTTGATATAGATTTAAGAGAACTGGTAAGTCTGGAGACAGATAGGAACGACTTGAAACAAAAGGTCTTTGAGTTAGAGCTAGAAAAGAAAGCCTTGGTCGAGCGATATGATTTAGAGATGCAAGAAGTTTCTCACAGAGAACTTATATCGATAGAGGCCATCAAAGCCAATCTTGTTAGTACTATAAGTCCAACACAAATGCCTGTTGATAATAAGGCGCAATGGGAAATAGAAGGCCTGAATAGGGAGTTAGCTTTAGAGCAGGCGGAGCGAAAAAAAGTGTTTGATTTTCTACAGTTTAAATATCGTGGGCCGAGTGAAGATTTATTTAGGGAGAAGTACTCTATGGGTCTAGGTTTTAAATTGCCTACTTATGGGAGTCGTAAGCTTAAAGTGGCTGAGTTGATGCACGAAAAAAGTTTGTTGGATAAAGAGTTAGGACTAAATGCTCAAGAGCGAACAGCAGAATTGGTAAGGGTGCGATCTGAGATTTTGTTGGAATTAGAAAAAGCTGAGCATTTCTTTGATCTTAAACATCAAGAGAGAAAACACTTAGATGAATTGGAGAATTTAATTAAGACTAAAGTTGGATTTAATCCTCAGATAGTCTTACAGATAAAAGAACATCATTTAAAAGAAAGTCTGAAAAGCTTGGAATTTCTTGAGGAAATATACTTCGATTATCTCAAATTATTATCAGTTGATGGTCGCCTAAGTACTGTCCCTTTTGTCAATTATCTTAAAGCTTAAGATTTTGTTGAAACGCCTTGTCAACAAAATATTTAAGTCGGAGACCAAGTTTCCTGCTGGGCATTTTCATAGTCCTTTGATTGATAAGGCAATATTAAGTGAGGATCAATTATTTGAATTGAAATCTACTTTTCCTGGTGTCGATATCAATGTCGATGGGCAGTTAGATTTTTTGAAGAAGCTGAGTCTCCACTACTCAAATATAGACTTCCCTCATCAATCAGCACCTGACCGTAGGTATTATTTCGACAACCCTTATTTCTCTTATTCTGATGCCATTATTTATGCAGCAATTATAAGAGAGGTCTTGCCTAAAGCCATTGTAGAAGTGGGATCAGGTTATTCTACTGCTTGTGCTTTAGATACACTAACTGATCTAACTCATCAATGCCAGCTGACTTGTATAGATCCTAACCCTGACCGCTTGGAGTCATTGTTGACACCTGCCGAGACATCTCGGGTGCATATACAGGCCGTAAAGGTGCAAGAATCTTCTGTAGGTGCGCTAGTTCAAAAAATGCTATCTGGTGATATCCTTTTTATTGACTCTTCTCACATCTCAAAGGCAGGATCTGATCTTAACTATCTACTCCACGAAATTTTACCCGTAGTGCCACGAGGCGTCTATGTTCATTTCCACGATGTATTTCACAGTTTTGAATACCCGCGAGAGTGGCTAGAAGAGGGTGTCGAGCTTAATGAGCAGTATATTTTGCGTTCATTCCTGCAGTTTAATGAGGCATTTGAGGTGATGTTATTGTCAGATTATATGGAAAAGCACCACAGAGCTTGGTATGAGGCGCATATGCCAGACTGCCTCAGACCTCACGAGCGCCATTATGCTACACGTGAGCTTATCCCCCATATTAATGGTCAAAGTTTGTGGATTAGGCGTAAATAGGCTCATTAGACTGTTTATTTAGTAGCGTATAGAACTGAAATACCTATTTGTAGGCAGATATTGAAAGAAAAGACGAATAAATATTACAATTCTTTGTAAGATGTAGTGTATGTTATCTATTATTGGTGACACGTTTCAAAATATAGAATGAGTAAGCCTAAAGTCATCAAGGAATATGCAAAACTACCTCCTGAGTTAGTAGCTCAGGTTAAGATCCATTATCCTTATGGTTTTGAAAAGAAGATCATCTATTTCAAGAATAGAAAGAACAAGCTCATTAGTGCTGTTCCGTTTGAAGGAGAGAAATTCTTCTATATGGTCAAAATGACCAAAGAACAGGCTCAGAAGATTGTAATAGAGGATGACGATTTTGATGACAATGGGAGACTCAAAGATGCAGCATTACCTGCATTGAATAAGGTCATAGAAGAAGCCGCTATCCAAGCAGGAAAAGAAAGAGCCGAACGAGAAGCTAGAGGTGAACCTGAACCGACTTTCGTTATGCCTAAGAAAGTAGTAGAAAAACCAGCAGGAAAGAAAAAAGGCACCAAGAAAGCTGCCGCCAAGAAAACTGCTGCCAAGAAACCAACAAAAAAGGCTGCAGCAAAACCTGCTGCAAAGAAAAAAGCTGTAAAACCTGCTGCTAAAAAAACAACTAAGAAAAAGACCGCTTAAGTATTAAGCTAGATTTTCCTTTTTCTTAATGTATGTTTACTATTTCGACCTTCTTCACATTATCGACTATAAGGTGAGATTTGGCAATATGCTTCCGCTTGGTAGAATCAATCAGATGAATCTCTACTTCGTAATTTCTCGTTGCAATAATTTCTTCCTGATTTAGAGAATAATTTTCAAACTGTATCACCGAGCTTCCAACTTAGTTGATTGTTTTCAATCTTTATGAATTGAACTTGCTTGAGGATTCTGTTAAAGAAAATAGCAAGTTGATGACAAAATAAGGAGAGTATAGCCTTTGAAGTTTTAGTGTTGGGTAGATAGCTAGATACCTTCTCGTATCGCATTCCAAATGATTTTTATTCTAGTCCAAGTTCTATGCCTTTTGTTCAGCTATTTTGCAGATCTCTACTACGGTGTCTACAGCTGCTTGCATTTCTTGTACAGTTGTCCATTCTAGTTTAGAATGTATGCCGTGTTGCCCAGAGAAGAGATTGGGGCAGGGGAGGCCTTTGTGAGAAAGCTCAGCGCCGTCAGTGCCGCCACGTATTGATCTAACGTTGATAGGGAGGTTGAGATTCTTCATCGCTTCTAATGCAACATCGACGACGTGCATATTATTTTCGATCACGTCACGCATATTGCGATATTGCTTGGTCGAGATAATTTCAAATGAAGAATTGGGGTAATCTTTGAGTACTTCTTCGGTAATGGACTTAAGCACTGCCTCGTGCTCTGCCAACTTTACTGTTTCGAAATCTCTAATTATAAAAAGCAAGGTAGCTTCTTCCATTTTGCCTTCTAGCTTATATGGATGGACAAAGCCTTCTTTTCCTGAAGTAGATTCTGGACTCAATGTGTCTTTGGGAATGCTTGCGATTATTTCAGCAGCAATTTTTAGAGCACTTTCCATTTTACCTTTAGCATAGCCTGGATGGGCACTCGCTCCAGTAATTTTTATTTCTAGTCTGTTAGCGGAAAAATTTTCATATTCAAAATTGCCTATGTTTCCACTGTCTAAGGTGTATCCAAAGTCTGCTCCTATTTTGTCTAGGTCAGCGTACTTTACGCCTCTGCCTATTTCCTCGTCCGTCGTGAAGAAAAGCTTGACATCGCCGTGCTTGATATCTGGATTGTTTACCAATTGGTAAGCGGCATCCATTATGCAGGCAACACCTGACTTGTCATCCGCCCCGAGCAAAGTTAAGCCACTTGCGGTGATCAAGTCATGTCCTATTTTATCCTTTAGTTCTGGGAAGTTTTCTTCGGTGATAACTTGAGAAGTATCATCAGGAAGGACAATATTTCCACCTTTATAATTTTTATGGACTATGGGCTTTACATTAGTTCCGCTGGCATCATATGCTGTATCTATATGTGAGCAGAAAAATATTTTTGGGACGTTATTTTTAGGACTATTGGAAGGGATAGTCGCGTAGATGTAACCTTCTTTGGATAGTTCATGAGAGATGCCCATTTCTGTTAGTTCTTGGCTGAGTACCTTAGATAGATCTATCTGCTTAGCTGTCGAAGGAATAGTGTCAGAATAGGGGTCCGCTTGCGTATCTATCTTCACGTAGGTAAGGAATCTATCTTTTACGGTATACATCTTTTTGAATATTTACCTTAAAGATACGCATTGTTAAAGCATTTCTAATCTGTATGATACAGGTATGTATCCTCTTTAACGCTGAAGCTACATCTAATTAGATAAGATAGGAGTGCCCTTCCTTGGGTATGTGGAAATCTGATTCTGTAAGACCAGCTTTTTCTCTGGCTTCTATTAGCTCACGATTGGATCGAGCCGGGTTGTCGTCTGCGAGTTTGAATGTGCCGAAGTGCATCGCCACACTTTTTTTAGACTGTAAGTCATAGTGCAGTTGTACAGATTCCTCAGGGGCCACGTGGATAGGGGACATAAACCATCGCGGCAAGTAGGCGCCTATAGGAATAAGGCTCAGGTCAAAGGGTCCATATTTTTCACCTATCTCTTTGAAGACAGAACTATAACCGGTATCACCTACAAAATTTATTTTATGCGAATCTGATTTTATTAAAAAGCCACACCAGAGTGAAGTGTTGCGATCACGTGTGCCTCTACTCGAAAAATGATTGGCCGGTAGAGCAGTGTAAGTGAGTGTATTGATGCTGGTGTTTTGATGCCAGTCAAGTTCTACAACTTTGCTATTAACCCATTTTTCTACGGTGGCCTTATTGCCAAGGGATGTGATGAATGTCGGATTATACTTGATTGCTAGTTTCCTGATGGTCTGCTTATCCATATGATCATAATGATTGTGTGTCAGCAATACGATATCTATAGATGGTAACATCTCAAAGGGTAGGCCAGGCGGCCGCTGTCTTTTAGGGCCCATAAACTGAAAAGGGCTACAACGCTTAGACCAGATAGGGTCAGTCAATATGTTCTGACCTTTGTGTTGGATCAAGAAAGTAGAGTGATTAATGAAAGTATATTGTATCTGATCGAGTTGTGGTTTTGCCAGTGGTGTTTGCCTTACTGATTGATCTAAGTCTTTGGGCCATTTGTTAGGTTTCCGCTTAGTCATATAGGCAGCAACGCCATCAGCACCTTTGGCAGAGACGCGACTTGGATTAAGGAATCTGTGCCCGTTAAAATTTGATGTTTTTTCACCTCTATGGGGCTGTGTAGAGAGCAGTCCTCCGATCAGTATGACCAACAAGATGAATACAATAACACAGGTTACAACGAGAAGGATGAATGTCATATGCAATAATAAAAAAAGGGCTTGTGATTATTCACAAGCCCCCACTATATTATTTGATTCTTAGCTTACTCTGGGAATCCAGCATCTATCCACGCTGATATCTTATCTATGTCACATTGGTCTAACTTGTCTCTTCCTCTTGGCATAGGGCTGAAGCCGCTATCTTGATTTATAGAAGGCAGAAAATTGTCAAACTGTGCAGCAGCACTTGCTTTCATAAAGCCTTCTACACTAAAACCATTGGCCAGATCTGTATCATTATGGCAAGTTGTAGTCGCACAGTTGGTATTGAGGATTGCTGCAATATCGTTAGTATAGGTAACGCCATCAGTTACACACTCAGCTACCATAGGCTCCTCTTCTTCATCGTCTCCACAAGCCATCATTCCTATAGTTAGGATAGCTAGAAATAAAAAGTACTTTAAATTCATATTTAGTTAAATTTTTAGTTAGTAGATCTACAGTATTATTACTCTCATATTTGGTAAATGGTTGCTTTTAGCTTATTCTTTTTACTCGACTAATAACACATTGAGGATCTCTATCGCTGCCTCTGAAATCACTGTTCCAGGCCCAAATACGCCTAATACACCAGCATCGAATAGAAATTGATAGTCTTGAGGAGGTATGACACCCCCTACGATGGTTACGATATCACCTCTCCCTAGGTCATTGAGGCCCTGTATCACCTCCGGGACTAGCGTCTTGTGCCCTGCGGCAAGTGAGGATATTCCTAAGATATGAACATCATTTTCTGCAGCCTGCTGGACAGCTTCCTTGGGGGTCTGAAATAGAGGTCCTATATCTACATCAAAACCCAAATCGGCAAAACTGGTCGCGATCACCTTGGCGCCTCTGTCGTGCCCATCTTGCCCGAGTTTGGCAATAAGGATTCTAGGCCGTCGCCCTTTGACCTCAGCAAATTTGTCAGAAAGGGCTCTTGCTTTCTTGAAGTTTTCGTTATCAGACATTTCATTCATATAAGCGCCTTGTATCGTTTTGTGTTTGGCTTTATACCTGCCAAAAGTTCCCTCCATTGCATCAGATATCTCTCCTAGAGTGGCACGTGCTCTTGCAGCCTCTACTGCACAGCTTAGAAGATTCCCATCGCCTGACGCCGCACATTTTTTGAGCCTATCCAATGCACTGCTCACTGCTACAGTGTCTCGATTTTTCTTAGTCTCATTGATGCGGTTGACTTGGGAAGTTCTCACTGCGGAGTTATCAACTTGTAGCACATCTATCTCTGCTTCGTCATCTGTCTTAAATACATTGACGCCGATGATTTGATCTTTGCCGCTGTCTATGCGGGCTTGCTTTTTGGCTGCCGCTTCTTCTATTTTCATTTTTGGGTAGCCCTCTTCTATGGCTTTGGACATCCCGCCCATCTTTTCTATTTCTTCTAT
>CALBWK010000129.1 GCA_937969415.1 uncultured Saprospiraceae bacterium
AGTAGCATCTATCATAATCTGGCGTAGGTGAACAAATGTTGCAGCTCCGCTGCATCAAAAGTCCTAAATGGACTTTTGAAATGAGAGAACCGATTCATCAGAATCGGGTGGGTTAGCTGAGCGATGGAGAACCCGCTGCATCAAAAGTCCTAAACGCCTGTCTCGACTTTAATGGAGAGAGACTTTTGAAATGAGAGAACCGATTCATCAGAATCGGGTGGATGGGGTTTCTCGTAAAATCTTTATTGAAAATCATTCTCCACGCGACCCTCTAGCTCCCTTAAGGGAGAACCGCTCCCCGCAATTTGTCTGAATTAGGATTTTTAGGATTATAAGATTTTAGGAAACAAATTTTTTCATCTCGAGCATCGCCGAGAGATCTTCGTTCTCGTAACTCCTACGCTTATGTGTTGAGTTGTGAAATGTAATTTTCTTCTATTCTGTTTAAGTTAGAAGTGAAGTTGTAGAAAGAAGTTTTCTCAATACGAGAACGGAGTTTCCTCCACTCCGCTTCGCTGCGGTCGGAATGAAAAAGGAGTGGGGTTGTTGTTTTTTTTGTCGAGAAAATCAAAATGTTCTACTTTGTAAAAAGCACTATTATCTGTTCTCTATAATCTATTATCTAAAAAACTAAACCCAACTATGCACTATGCACTACTCAGCTATGCACTCAAAAACACTATGCACTAAAAATTATTATCTTTTATCTAAAAAGCCAAGCCCTTGTGCTGAGCCTTAGTAGTCTTTCCTCCTACTATCCATATCCCTAAAGTGCGCTCTATTGGTGATGCTGTCATTTGGAATCGTAGCTGTAGAGTTACAATCAGAAATTACAATTTCCACGCGACGGTTGTATTTCATTTGTTCCTCTCTTTTGGCTTTGGGGAAAATCATCTGCCAGTTGCCGTAGCCTCGGGCAAGTAGGCGAGAAGTATCTATGCCGATGTGAACTAAGGCGTCGTGGACTTCTAGTGCTCTGGCGATAGACAGTTGATGGTCGTAGTCGCCTACTTTTAGTTTGGGAAGGTTAGGGACATTAACGTGGCCGGCGATTTCTATGCACTGTTCCTGGTTGGTTGTCATAAATCTTTTGAGGTGCTCAAGTGACTTGAATGAGCTGGGCAACATAATACTTTTGTTGCCGACAAAGAGCATATTTTTCAAACTGAATTTCTTGCCGGCTTCTATTTTGGAAAGTGGAATTTTGAGATTGATGTCGCTGTGGGCTTCTGTTATCTTTAGCGTCTTAGAGGCGATGAAGTGGTCCTTGGCGACGACTTCTATATCGACGGGTGCATTGCTAGGTGAGAGAATCTTGAAGCGCCCTAGAGAATCTGTTGTTGCTGTACTTTCGAAGTCTTTAGAGCGCAATTGTATTTGAGCGGGGATACCTTTTTTGGTGGCTTCAGAGACGATGGTGCCTTTGAGATAGAGTTGGTTGATTTCTTTTTGTTGCGTTGTGAGGAGTTGGACGACGACTCTTCTGTTGAGTTGTCTGCTTGTCTCATCTTCTGCTTGGGCGACGCGTTGTGTCTCACCATAATAATTAGAGCCGATAGAAGCTGAAGGGATATTGTGTTGTTCTAGAAAGCTGACGACTGAGGCTTTTCTTTTTTGAGAGAGGGCAAGATTGTAGGCTGCATCGCCGACTTCATCTGTATGTGCATCAACTAAAAAAGTAAAGGTATCTAGACTGTCTGTAATTGCTATGAGCCGTAGGAGTTTTGGGAGATCATCTGCGGTCAGTACAGACTCATCCGAATCAAAATAGATGGTTGCTTCTGAATGTACTCGGACATTGTCAGCTTCTTGCCCCAATAGGTGCCAGGTTGAGAGTATGAATAGCAGAGAGATTTTAAAGGATTTCATAAAGATCACTTGTTCAGCTTATTCAAATAGGAAACAGTTGTAAAGTGTTCTGCATTTATTTTCTCAACCCTCTTAAGCAATGCTGCGCTGGCAGGTCCATAGACTTCTAGACTCACAAAGGATCGGAATTCGTCTAGTCGAGGTGCAAAAGGCTTATAGTTATCAAAGTGGAGGAGGACCGCTTTTGAGTTCTCATAGGTCTCTAGGACTTTAATGGTGTCTTTAGATGCTGAGATATACCAATCATACTGCAGCATCCCCTTTTCTGTCTCTGCGCAATGGGCTTGAAGAGCCTGGACGGTTTCCTTGAGACCATCAAGTTGATTGTCGAGGAGCCTTAGCGTGGCAATGAGGATAATTCTGTCTTCCATAGCTTCCAAAGTTAAGTATACGATTGTGCAAGAACCACTCTGAAGCCGCTCATTATCGGCATCCCACTTTCCACAACAACGTCTCACTTCCCGTAATTGCTACATATAATGACCTTTATGGGACGATGGAGGCCTCAAAGCACTCTAGCTTGAGGTACAACCATCTTTATGCGCTCAAAGGCAAAATATCTCTTCTATGTTCTCGCAGCTGTGCTGGTGTGGCTCTTTGTGAGCACCCTCGATGCAGAAGCCTTGGTCGAGCATTACCATAAGATGGGTTGGCATTTTTATGGTGTTATGGCGATTTCTCTGCTAGCCTACACTTTTGCGACTTTGGGCTGGTTGTTCTGTCTAGATCAGCTGATGCAGTGGTCCCAGTTTAAGCCGTATTTTTTGGCAAGACTGGTGGGAGAGATATTCAGTACTATCAACCCGACGGGCATATTGGCTGGGGATGCGCTGAAGATTCATTTGTTGACTCATAAAGGGGAGGCCCGGCACAAAGTTGTAGAATCTGTAACAGTATCTAGAGTCCTTCTGTGGGTCAGTTTTGTGTTGGTTTTGATTGTAACCTTGGTGCTGTTCTCTTCGGGAAAGATGGCCTCTACAGTAGTGTTTTTGTTGTTGAGTTCTGCACTCGTGGCAGCTGCGGTGCTTTTATTGGTGATCCTCTTTCATCCTAAAACCTATATCTATAGAGCTATACAGAAATTGCAAGCTAAGGGTCAGTGGGCTTGGTTAGAACAACGCCTCCCTCAGTTGCTTGCCTACAATAACAATACGGTACTTATCTGGCAGAATCACAGACAGAAATTGTTGATCGCCATAGGCTTGTTTGGTATCCACTACTTGCTCGGGGCGCTAGAGTTTCAATATATCCTCTGGAGTCTAAGCATCGACATCGAATTCAGTATGGCCGTGTACTTAGAGGTCGCGACTTCTTTTCTGAGGAGTGTGATGGCATTTATTCCGGGGCAAGTTGGTGTAGAGGAATACGGTAACAAATATTTTCTCTCTATGCTGGGTATCACCGATGATAAGATCTGGATGACGGTCAGTATTATCAGGCGACTCCGACAAGTATTGTGGTTGACAGTAGCCATCATCTCCTATTTCTGGTATTTCAGAGCCAGTCCATCGACTTCTTTTCATAACGCTAAAAATTTTACAGATGGCCGTCTTGTTCATTAGTCATAAGTATCCGCCTTCTCTTGGTGGTATGCAGAAACAGTCTTACGAGCTTATCACAGGATATGCGCATCAGCATAAGACGTATAAGTTGGTCTACGATCAGCAAGGCTCTATTATCTTCTTTTTCTTAAAAATGTTTTGGGTCGTACCTCGATTACTCCGTCAGCATCCTGAGATACAACTCATCCACTTTAATGATGGCGTCTGTGCAGTCTGCTGCGCTTGGATGAAACTCTTTACAGATAAGGCCCTTGTGGTGACGTATCACGGTTTGGACTTGGTCTTTCCCAATGTCATCTATCAGAAACTGATACTGCCTTTTATGAAAAGATTTGATGGTGTGATTACGGTGAGTGATTACACCAGAGCGGAATGTCTTAAGCGGGGCTTCTCTCCAGAAAAAGTACACGTCGTCAAAAATGGGGTAGACTTATCTGCGGATTATGCAATCGA
>CALBWK010000130.1 GCA_937969415.1 uncultured Saprospiraceae bacterium
GGTCGCGGTGCTGCTGCTGCCGAAACACACCTTAGTTACATGATTGGTTTGCTTGCCCGTGACTTCTTGTTAACTTAGCATGCCCGCTTTGGTTCGTCACCACCACCACAACCTGCTCTGTCGGCTCATGCTGGCTTCCCCTCCCTGTTGCTGTTGTGCTCTGTTTTGGTTTTTATGGACCTTAGACAACGTGAACAAGGTATCGAGAGGAAACGCTGCCGAGATCTCCTGCTGCACGAGCGGGCATTCGACCTTGCCCTGTAACAGCGACTTGCACGCCGTGGGCAGTCAACCCGTATCAGAATATGAGGACTCAGCGTCTTGACCGCCTGAGGCCAAACACTGAAGAACGAGAGGCCTTTCAGTAGAACGCTGGAAGGGAAGATCAAGATCGTGCTTCACCCACATGCTGCCGTGACATGCTCACCCAAAACGAGGCTCTTCTTTGAGATAGCCAGACAACAAAAGAGAAAGGGTCTATGGATGGGATCTGAAGATTCTCTGTTCTGCACCTAGGACAGTGCTATGCGCTGAGTGTCGGTACCAGATGGATGGCAATTCGTGAACTTTTGGGGTAGTCGGTAGGCATGTTGTGGTGAGGGTGGAGAAATACGGGATTCGCCAGCTTGTGCCACCAAATCATATGCCTTGCATCTATCTAGGTGCAGCCTTTTTTTTTTTATCTCGTACCAACCTAAGCGACATGCTTCAAGTGTGTGTTTGAGACTCTTCGGCAAGGCGTGACTCATGACCGGTCTCTGCTTTGAGCCAGAACCTGAAGTCGTGACCTTCTCTTTCCAGCATCATTGGTACCGTACGTGGTGGTAGGCCGATAGGGTAATGGGCGGGCAGTGACATGGTTCAGCTCTCCACGCTTAGTTTGACGTGGTCCTTTCCGACGTTGATTTGAGGAGTGGGATTGAAGAGTGGAGGGCGTGGGAGGGGTTGGGAAGTTCGTCCCATGGCCCATCTTCAGATAGTAGTCAGAGGGGGAATACTTCAAGTAAAGCTTATTGGCACGTTTTGGTTTTCGCTTGATTTTTTGGCCTGAGATAGTGGCGTGTTTTGTTCTGGTCGACGATGTTACGGCGGGTTTCGCCCCCTCTCGTCTCTCTGCGGTTCAGCGCCTTGCGCAGGTTTGTGCTTTGTGTGAGGCGAGAGAAAGGCACTGAAAGGGGAGAAAGTGGTGGGGTTGGGTGCTGAAGCTGGTACGGGCACGATAGAGTGGCGACGCAGACGGGAAAAGTGTTCATGATGGGGCTGCCTTACCAGCCAGCGCTGCGATAGTTTTGGGTGCCCGCGTTGTGGTTTGCCATCGCGTGAAGAGCCGAGGTTGCTTTGCGGCACCCGGTTGCGCGGCGAGCTTGTCGCGCGTTGATGCACTTGGTGCTTCTTTAGAAGTCTCCATATGGTCAACGTCATAAATCGTGCGACACGCCACAATTCAAACGCGCCGTGCTCCCTTCTCGAGGGTAGGCGATCACACTCGATCTTGCCGGCGAATGCCTGCTACCCAGATGACCGACGCGGCTTGGGGGTTCCGGATACTAGAATGCCTGGTGAACGAATCTCTCGAGTCATCCTCACGTCGAAGATTTTACGGGCTTGACCATACCTCCCACTCCGACGCCCGGAGGCAACGATTGTCTCCGCCGGACGGACAACATCTGGAAATTCGAGGGTACCCACCCCACCTTCCACCGCTTCAACATCCCAAGAAGATGGAAGGCACTGTAAGGCACACGATACCTGAAGAGAGGTGCGCTGTAAAAGCGAAACGTATCGAAGAAACCGTTTGGAAGTTGAAGTTTCATACACGAAACCCAGGCTGCTCCCGGTCATCGGCTAGACTATTCGGGGCTCACCTGACCCGGCTAGGAACGGCAATGGAAGAGTTACGCTTGGCTTTCGCGCGACGTGCGGACGACATGCATGATCACGGCGCGTGCTCGGGCGCCAGAGGCAGAATACCTCACCGCACTCTGTGCTACAGCAGAATGATGATTCTCACATTCTCGTGAGCAATAATAGTTGCCCCTTGCTCTGCAAAGTTGGCATTTCCACCTGTGTGATCTCCGTGCCAATGTGTATTGATTACATACTGCACTGGTTGTGGTGTGAGCTCCAATATGGCTGCTTGAATTTTTTCAGAAAGTGGAGCAAATTGATTATCGATCATTACAGTCCCTTCCGAACCGATAAGAACAGCAATATTCCCACCCGCACCAAAAAGAACATATAAGTTCTCATTTATTTTTTCTGTAGTAATTTCTACATTATCAAAACGCTGCGCAAGTGTAACTTGAACAAACAGAAAAGAAAAGAGAAATAAAAAAATCGCTTTCATAAATTGTTATTTGATGTGTATGGTTTTGACAAGTCGATGGGAGTCATCTAGTACTTTTATAATGTAAATTCCAGAGTTCATCTCTGAAGTGGACAAGCGAGACTGGCCTCTTGTCGTTAGCAGGCACTGGCCACTCATATTGTATAAGTTTGCTTCAACATCTTGATGCATAAGCCCAGAGATTTGTAACTCGTTAGGCGCTTGTATAATTTCCCACACAGACTCTCCTATCTCACTTGTAGAAGTACTTTCCGCACATAAGGCAACGTCCCAGACAGTTGTCTCACCATCTACGATATCTATACTTTGTATTGCCGTCTGATAACCTTCTGCTACAACTTCTATCTGATAAGTCCCTCCATCCAGATAACGATGAAAGTTACCTAAATCTGCTTGCGAAAAAACACTTGAGTTATCCATATCGTGTCCAGGTATAAGCACCTCTGCTACTAAGGGCTCACCTGTCACACAATCAGTAACCACGCCACGCAATCCATTCAAAGATGCTTCCATATAATCCAAAAGTGATTGGCGATTGGCCTCCCATATTATTGGAAGCTCATCTGCTGGCAACACTTTCATATCACTCAACTCTACGGTGAACTCTCTACATCGTTGAAAGAAATTCATATAATCTTGTCTACCGCCTCTTACCTCAAACCATTCAAAGCCATTAGTGATACCATCGTCAAAGCCTTCCATATAGCCATCAGGAGAATTGGCTTGTGCAGAGTTGGCATAATCTCGCATTTTTTCTATCCACCAATTTGTATCTGCAGGCAATCTTTCGTATGTATCCCAAGGGTAGTTAGCTACCTCTGCCCCACCGTGAAAATTGGCAGCCATATCGAAATCTATCGAGTCTGCAAAATCCATAAAAAATTGTGATTCGTCTTGACGTGGTCTGTTATCTGGTTGATCGCCATCCTCAGGGTCTGGATAATTTCTATTAAGATCCACATTGTTTGCATTTCTACGTCTAGGATTCTCTATTGTTTCATCATCGTTTCCATAAGTACCATCTGGGTTGGATATCGGATTGATGTAGATATCTATATTATCAACGATACTTTTTATCTCAGCTGAAGAATCATAATTGCATAAAAGATGATCAATTAATTGCAACATCAAAGGAAAGCCAGCAATCTCATCTCCGTGCATAGTCGACGTGTATAAGAAATCGGGTTCGTTGTCATCTCTATCGAGATCATCACCAATATGTGCGACCAGTAATTTACGACCACTCTCTAAGGTACCTATTTCAATAATTTCACACAACTCAGGATATTCATTTTGGAAATTCTCCATCATCGCGACATAGGCGGTATAGGTAGGATAAAAATCCATTACTGGCAGACAGTCGGCAGGATTTTTAAGTGATACGATTTCATCTACCCCTTTGACTCGGACAGAGGTACTCTTGCGTAGTCGGAGCTTGTGGGGTGTGCCAGAGGCCAGCAATTGTGCATAGCCTTCTTGAGTAGCATAAAGATGTAGGTCTTGATGTGTGCAACCGTGATCCAGAACCAATTCATTATTCAAGAGCGCTTTATCGAAAGTTTCAAAATCTACTGTCACCTCTACTCCACCAAACATATCAAAGTAAGCGGCATCAACTTGCTGCCCTAGAGCGGGAAGAACGGCGACGAAACTAAGTAAAAGTACGTTGACTAAGGCTTGCATCTTCTGCTTCACGCATAGCTTGGGTTTCATCATTGGTTTTGTCATTATGCCCTAGTAGATGAAGCAGGCCGTGTACCATTACACGGTGTAGCTCATTTACAAAAGACGTTTTATAATGTTGTGCATTTTCCTTGACACGATCTATACTGATATAGATACAAGCCTCTAGAGGATCCTTATCCATCGGAAAAGTAATAATATCTGTATAATAATCGTGATTGAGGTATTGCTTATTTATCTCCAAGAGCTGATCATCATCACAGAAGACATACTCGAGACTAGAAAGGTCCTCTTGATGTTGCTTAGCTACATCAACCAGCCAATTCCTTACAGCCTCCTCATTAGCTAGAGAAAAAACGAAAGGAGATTTCGCCTCAAAATGTATCGGGTGTTCTTTTTCCGATTCCATTTAACTCTGCTGAACGTAATTAAGCAATTTTAAAATGCATCTGCACGGTGCGCCCACTATCAAGGAAATTAATCTGATCAGACAGTTGCTTCATAATAAACACACCGCGACCACCACAGCATTCTAGATTATGAGGTAAGGTCGGGTCTGGTACTTGATGTGGATTAAATCCTGAACCCTGATCTGTAATAGTAATTACGACTTCCTGTTGTTCTTCTACACAATTGACACTTACTATTTTGTTTTCGTCATTCTGATTACCGTGGATGATAGCGTTATTGACCGCCTCGGTAAGACTGATCAATATATTGTCGTAAACCTCTTGAGTAAAATTTGCTCTCTGTCTCATAGAGGAAACAAACTTTTCTATACACTGCACTTGGCAGGGGGTTGACTTTAATTTCAATTCTAAAGCATCACTCATCAAGGGATAGATTGATAGTAAATTAGAAAAATGGGTAAAAATATCTTACTGTTCCTTTAGTGCCTTAAAGTACTCATCGACTAACTGCTTATAGAATGGCCTTAGTGATGGTGATACTTTATTGTACATTTCTGTTTCAGCTTCTCGCTCTGCTAAATATTCCTTTAGAGCGGGTGGCAGTTCTTTCTTTGTTTCTTTCCCAGACTCAGCCTTTCTCTTCTCGTCTTTATCTCTTTGCTTATCCGCTTTTTCGGCCTCCAGAAGTCTGGTTAGAATATCTTGTTGTCGTAATAACAATTGATTATCAAGCCTTTTGTTCACAAGATCTGTTTCTACTTTGTCCATCTGCTCTATTAATTCTTGCAACTCCTCTGATGCACCTTGGCCTTGCTCTCCTCTTTCTTCTGCCAACTGTTCCAAGGCTCTTCTCAATGCAGCTTGTCTAGCTGCAGCTTTTGCAAAATCCTTGGCAGAATTGCCGCCCTCACCCTCTTGACCTTCCTTGCCTTTTTTACCTTGCTTTTTGGCCATATCCTTCATCTGCTTATTAAGCCCTTCTTGACCTTGAGTAATTTTATCCATAGGAACATTGCCAGGTTTTCCAGAGCTACCAGGCTTATTGCACATCTGACTCCCTGACATCATACCAGACATCTGTTGCTGCATTTGCTCCATAGACTCAGACAACATCAAGGCTAGATCGTTGACATTCTTCATTACGTGTCTCTGAGATATCATAGCATCATCCAAGCCTTTCTTTCTTTGTGAGGTCTGGGAACAGTTTTCACATTCTAGTGATGTCAGTGACTGTTCAAGATTCTCTTTGACTTCAGTAACCTTTTCTGTAACGAAACTTTCGATCTTGTCATTACGCTTTGCCAAGGCGACCAAGCTATCTCTTATCAATCCAAAATCATCTTTGAGCTTGTATTGTTCTGCAGTGATCTTCGTATAGCGCGGCGTATAAGTTTCTGTATCACCTAGATCATCATTAAGCGACTCTTGATCAAAAGACAACATCACAAGATTTTCTAGTAGTTGTCTGAGAGCTTGGATATCCTCTTCCATTTGGTCCATCTCTCCTGACTCCATCGCAGCGCCCATAGAACTCGCCATCTTCTTCATCTTCTGAGCAGCTTGCTTTTGCTTTTGAGAAGCACCTTTGCTATCACTCTGATCCATCTTATCCTTACTCTGCTCCATATCCTCTTGGATATCATCCATCTGCTCCTCGTTGTCCTCTCCTAAGTCTTTAGGTCTTTCTAGCTCTTCATTCTTCTCTTCTGTCTCCTTCATCTTTTCTTCCAGCTTCTCCATCTCTTCATTGAGCTCCTCTTGCTCCTTTTTCATTTCCTCTGTCGGCGTCTCTGTTTCTTCTGTTTTCTCTGCAAGTTCCTCTTGCTTCTCTGCCAGCTCCTCCAGCTTCTCCATAATATCTTCCATCTCCTTTTCCACTTCTAGATTCTTGAAGAGTTCCATCAGACGATCCATCTCCATTTCCATCTCTTCTTCATTCATCTTCATCTCTTCCATTTGCTCGAGCATCTCATCCTTATTGAGTTCCTCCATAAGCTCCTGGATTTTCTCCATCATCTCTTCCATCTCATTATCCATCACTTCCTCAAACATCTCCTGCATCTTCTCCTGCTTCTCTAGGATATCTTCTTTTCGCTCAGAAAATTCTTCTTGATTCTTGAGATTTTCGTCAAACTTTTCTTTCGCAGCCTTCATTTGCTCTTGCAACTCTCTCTGGCGTTCTAATAGTTTTTCTAGCTCCTTTTTGTCCTCCCAAGATGGCTCTTGTTTTTGCAACATCTTCTCTCTCAATTTCTTGAGTTGTTCTTGAATCTTTTTAGATTCATCAAGGGCTTCTTCCAGCTTGTTCTTAATCTCTTCTTCATTAGCATCTTCTTGCTCCTCAAACTCTTCCTGCGTCGGCTTTTCGAATTCCATCACAGAAGTCTTAGCAGACTTAGATCCATTGACCCCATCATTATCTTTGACCTCAAAGAAGTAACTGACTTTTTCTCCTGGCTTTAATTCTAGAGTACTGATATCAAAAGTATAATCGTACTGTGTCTCTCTACCTTTAGGATTTTTCAACAACTCCGAATTTGTTTTCTGAGCACCATTCGCCTTTGTAATCGTATGATTGAAGGTCAATGCTGTCAATCCGTAATCATCAGAAGCACTGCCTATAAAGTAAACCAAAGTAGACTCTGTGCTGTCCACAAAACTTTCCACGCCTATAGTCGGATGTTTATCCGGAATAACATTAAGCGTATAACCAATGGAATCTGGTTGTGGCAGATAACTGTTGGAGATAAACACTTTGTACTGATCGTTCTTTTTGATGCGCTTAGTCGCTCTGAAGCCTTGATCTGATCTTCTTTCTGTTTCTATCAACTTGCTAGAAGAATTGAATCTCATATTGACAGCCTCCGTATTCTCAGCAACAAAATTCCAAGTGATGGTTGTACCCTCTGGAATTGTAACGTCTCCTACATTAGACAAGCTCTCATCTCTTCTACCAGTATATCCAGGATAATCAAGTCCTAAAGTAAATTCTGCTAGATTGGGCTTGAGCAATACATTGACTTCGTGATCTTGAGATTTTACCGGACCAGAGAAAAAATGAAACGGCACATCCTTTTGCACATTTTTAAATGTATACGTAAAAGTGTTGTTGTCTTGCTTTTTCATTCTGTACTGGAAGTCATCCACATCAATGAACACTTCGTCTGGAAGAGACTCTCCTGTCACTTCTGCTGTTACCGTCAAGTCATCATATTGGACAACCTTCAGGTCCGAGTTTGCTACTTGAAAATGAAAAGGTGCCGCTCGTTCAAACTCTTTTCCGTTATTGATAATCCTATGTGTCGGCTCAGTGATCAAGCTCGGTGCTGCTAATAGAAGCACCAACAACATCATTGCTGGAGGCAAGGCGTATTTTAAATATTTTTTGTTCTTACTCAGATCTATCGCAGATCTAAATGGAACCAACTTAATATCCTCAGTCTTCTGGTTAATGCTCGCCATTACGAGATCAGAAGCATTTCCTCCTGCTTGCTTCTTGAGCTGGAGGACATTTAAAAGTTTGTCCTCGACAGAACCAAAGTGACTACCGATAATCTTGGCAGCTTGCTCGTGAGAGATCTGGCGACCTAGACTGAAGTATTTCATCAGTGGCATCAATACCCAATAGCCTATAGCTAAAAGCGAAGTCCCTATGAAACCATAGAACAAAAGCTTTCTGCCACCCTTATCAAAGTAGAAGTTATGCTCAAGTAGGTTAAAGATGATAAAGAGCGCAAGGACGGCCCCTGCTGTATAGAGAAACCCTCTAATAATCTGGTTGAGGTAATACTTTCTTGTAAATCGATCTAGTTTCTGGATTAATTGATCGTAATTACTCATATATGATGATCCGTTAGACACGGCTTTTATAGCTTATTTAGGCAAAATAGCCCGTTGTGGCTTTTGGGGGTGATTTGGTACTGTTTATAACCGTAAATACCCTTAAAAGATTCCACTCCTTCAATAAAGCTTACAATTTATTAATATGACAGATAAGGTGCAATTTATAAGGTGTTAATCTAGCCCCCTAATTCCCTAGTAATCAAGGATATAGTCTTGGCAAGGACGGAATTCTAATCCACCAAAATCTTAAGTATTAACAACCTAAAATAGGTGATAAAATGCCTTCGACGTCTAATAACCTTTCTAAGTACCTTTACCAAGGAGAAATGAAGAGATATATTCTGCTAAGGTGGCTCATTATAGTGACAATTATGTCGTCTTGTCAGGTGGGCATAAGTCAAGAATATCATTTTGACTACTCTCCCCAAGTCAAAGAAATCTATAGAGACATCATCAATCTCAAGGTGACCAAGGCACAATCTAAGCTCGACACTTATCATCATAAAGAGCCTTATAATCTGGCTTATCTCCATATGGAGAGCTATCTGCACTTCTTTCAGCTATTTATCTCGGAGGAATACTCCCTCTTCACAACCTACAAAGACAAAAAAGACAAGATCCTCAAAGGCCTAGACCAACTCAAAGACAGGGATCCTTATAAGCGTTATGCCATCGCCGAGGTCAAGCTGCAATCAGCTTTGATAAGAGCAAAATTTGACGAAGTTATCGGTGGGTCTAGGGAGATGTATGCAGCTTACAAACTCCTTAAAGAGAATAAAGAGCAACACCCTGATTTCATTTACAACAAAAAGAGCCTGAGTATCATCCACTCTATGATTGAGACCATTTCTTTTCCAGGAATACTCAAGAAAATCCTAGGCATAGAGGGCTCTCTAGAAACAGGACTCCAAGAAATAGAGGCACTTATAGATTGGTCTCAGACCAACCCAGATTTTATCTTCCAAGAAGAAATAGATGCCATCTACCTCTATATCTTAGCCTATCTTGCCAATGACCAATCGAGTGTAGAAGCATATTTACCTCAGGCTCGGTTCCAACCGACTCAAAGTGCGCTTTCTGCCTTTATGGTGAGCAAATTCCAACAACGTGCTGGTGACAATGAAGCTGCACTGAATACATTAGAAAACAGGCCCAATGCTGACGACCAAGAGGCCTTCCCTTACCTAGATTTACAAGAAGGTATTTGCCTGCTGCGCAAAGGAGATTCTGCTGCGGGTCAGCACATTGAGGCTTTTTTATCCACCTTCAAAGGCAGACACTATATCAAGGAAGCACATCAAAAGTTGGCTTGGTCCGCCCTTCTGTTTGACAAGGATCTTGCGGATTACAAGCACCATATGTCCAAAGTAGAGTCTTATGGGTATCTGGTTGTAGATGCTGACAAGCAAGCATGGCAAGAAGCTAATTTATCCCAAGCACCGGATCCTCTACTCCTCAGAGCACGACTACTCTATGACGGTGGTTACTTTCATCAAGCTATGACCTTACTCGTTAGGGAAGGCTATCGTTATACAGGGGATAAACAAGACAACCTCGAGTACCAATACAGACTGGGGAGAATCTTCCAAGCTCTCAAAAACTACCCTGAAGCTCTATTCTATTACAGAGCTACCATAGAGCAAGACCAACGAAGAAAAACCTATTATGCTTGTAATGCAGCACTGCAGACTGGACTCATTCATGAAGAACAAGGTCAGGTGACACAGGCCAAAAAATATTATAAATTATGCTTAGAGATGAAACCTGCTACCTATCAGAGAAGTCTGCATCAAAAAGCTAAGTCAGGTTTGCAAAGAATCAAAGGAAGAGAATAAACAATTCTTGGAATAAAGACAAAACTGAAGGAGAAGCGCTGTATTCTTTTAAACCGCAATATTACAGACCTTCATAAAAATAGATAGGTCCTCGAACTTTTTCGAGGACCTTATCATTAACACCCTTAATATTGAGAATTTAAATCTTTATGTTCTTGATTTTTTCTTTTTGACTTCGAATTCAAAAATATATATAAACTGAAGTTAAGTCACTCTTTTGAGGAGCTTAACCGCTGTTCTGACAGGTACTAAACGATAGGTGCACTTTTAAGTAGTTGGCGTAGGGGGATTTTATAAGTGTCGGATATATTACTTTTACTCCAACAAGAATATGAAGGCCAATACCAGATCAAAGACCCGATTCAAATCAATAGACGCTATGCGTGGGATTGCCGCGCTACTCGTATTGATCCTACACGTGAGTCAGGTGTTTCTACAATCAAAAAAAATTGCTGCTACTGGTCAAGGGATGCTTGATTTCACACAAACTATAGATTTAGGGCGGATAGGAATTACTATTTTTTTTATTATTAGCGGCTTTGTCATCTGCAAGAGTTTTAATACAAAAGAGAGAGAATTGAAGTCCTTTGTGATAAAAAGATTTTTTAGACTCTATCCCCTTTTTTGGTTCTCCTTAATCGTAGGGGCTTTTGTGCTTTGGCCGATCGGCGCAAAGCATCTAAACGCTAACATACTAGCGAGCAATGCAACTATGATCCCTGCATTCTTCGGGCAACCTTTTGTGATCGGACTATTCTGGACTCTAGAAACAGAATTGCTGTTTTATATTTTGATGAGTGTACTCTATTTCTTCGGCGCGCTGAGAAAATCATCCATCATCCTCGGCCTAACGTTAATATGTTATGTGGCCCTTGTAGTCTTTATGTTTGTGCCAACAACCCAACCTAGCTTACCCCACTGGATGGCCACACCTTATCATCTGTCACTGATGTTGCTCGGCGTCTCTATGCGTTACGCTTTTGACGAGAGAGAAGATGGAGCACGGCTAAGTAGACGACGCATCGCTGGTATGCACTTACTGCTGCTCATGGCCATTCCATTTTATATTATTGCATCTTATCTGCTACGCGGAACAGAAGCCAACTTGCCTGATGCGATAGCCTATCTTATCGGTATAAGTATTTTTGTTATCGGGCTGAAAGCATTAAGATCTGCGCCGAGCTTTTTAGTTTATCTAGGGACCATCAGTTACTCGATCTACTTGCTGCATCCGATAGTCTTTACACTCGTAAGAAAAGCTGTGCTCCAAGTGCCTGCACTCTATGGCTTGCACATTAGTTTTTACTTATTATTATGTACTGTAGGAACAATAGCCCTATCAGCATTGACTTATAAGTTCATAGAAGCACCTGCAAATAAAATTGGGAAGCGTATAGCAAAAAAGAGTGTCTCTTAGTCTACCCAAAGGGCTTAAGAACTTATTGACTTAATTGCTTGATACTACTTTACTCTGCTGTGCCATTTCTCCAAGATTTCTTTTTCTCTAATCATCATAGAGCGCTCGCCAGTGAGGATATTTTTTCTACGTTCTTCTGTTACTGCATCAGACATCCACCACGCATCTGTAGCCTGTACTGTATCGGATAGAGATCTGAATTGTAATCCTGCTGCTATGGCTTTGCTATTATCACTTCTAGACATACCGGCATACTCTGGCAACTGAATGACCCAAGGTTGGATACCAATCATACTGTTCTCGGTCAAGAAATCAAGATCATCAATTTGTATATAGTTGACTGGAGAAGTAAAGTTGGCGTGGATGCCATGGACAAATGCATTGGTCGTCATATCAAAACCAGGACCCGATCCATTATATGTACCGACGGCTTTATTCTCTGCAAGTCGGATCATCCACTCTGCAAGATCTCTGACATCTATATACTGAACAACCTCTTCCGCACTTCCTGGGATAATAATATCGCCACCCTGTTTGACACGTGCAACCCAGTAAGGAAAACGGTCGGTACGGTCGCCTGGCCCTACAATCAGAGTTGGCCTTACGATTATAGACCGCTCCTTGCCAAAGGCCTCTATTGCCGCCAGCTCTGAAGTTGCTTTCATCACCCCATATTCATAAGTAAAGCGCTCATCTTCTGTAGTATTCTCAGGTATAGTTGTCACTACCGATCGATCTTCAGAAAAGTCTTCTCCCACATAGGGATAGTAGACACTGATAGAAGAGGTGTACATATAATAGCCCACTTTATCTTTTAGTAGTTGTGCAGTTGCTTCAGTCCATTTTGTCTTAGAACCAGAATTATCAATAACGACATCCCACTCTCTTCCCTTCAGTGCTTCCAAGTTATCTTCTCGATCTCCAACCAGTTTTTCTACCTTAGAGAAAAGCTCTTGATGAATTTTTGGAACCGTCTTTCCTCTCGTAAATATGGAGACTTTATGCCCTCTCTCTAGAGCATAAGCAATTTGATGCGGACCTAAAAAACTTGTACCTCCTAGAATAAGTATATTTAGTGGGCTCTCAGTATTATCTAAATTAACAAGCTTTCGAAAGGGCTTTGCACTTAATAAAGGTGTAGCACCTAGAGCCAAGCTCATTCCTAAAAATTCACGTCTATTCTTTTTCATTATAGTTGCTATTGGCAAATAAATTACAATCGGATTCATCTCTAAGCTAATAAAATCTGATCACTCTTCATAAAAGTACTATCCTACCTTCTCAATACTCAACACCTAAACACCTAAAACTAAAAGAGGAGGCACTATGGCCTCCTCTAGAATTTTCTTTATATCTAGTTTGGATTATAATCTAAATTTTATTGGCAGTGTGTATTGCACAGAAACAGGTTTGCCTCTTTGCAGTCCTGGCGTCCACCTTTCTGGCAGATCATTCATTTGCTTGACTACGGTTACAGCGGCCTCTCCACAGCCAGCTCCTGGATCTCTTTTTAATTCTACATCGGTAATTAAACCAGTCGGATCTATAATAAATTTTACTACGGCCATTCCCTCCACATTGTTCTTCCTTGCTTCCTTGGGATAAATCAGATTCTTATAAATATACTGTAACATTTTTTCGTCTGCACACTTCTTCTTATCCCTATCGTTGTCAGAAGTATTCTCGCAGCCCGGAAATCTTGGCATCTTCTCTACCACCTTAAATATTACTTCAGATTCTTTGGGCGAAAGAGGTGTAGACGGTTTGTCTTGTGCATAACCATTTACAGAAAAGCCAAATAAGCAAACTGACAAGAAAAACAGGTAATTCTTCATTTTTAAAGTTGTGTTTTGATTGAATACTCTCGGCACTACACCTAAGCCTTTATGAAGATAGTTTTTTATTTGTACTTGACCATCTAGATACCTAGGCGCTTGCAAAATAAATTGGCTTAGACGCGGACCTAGACTTTTTATTCTTTTTTCGCCGTATGTTCCCTATACCTACTTTGAACACAGGCATAGTTATTTTTTTGTCGACATTCAAATTGGCTTCGAAATCTACACCAAGACTTAAAAAACTAAACGGCATAAATTCTACACCTACTTTTGCCGTAACACCAAGGACAGATTGTATTTCATTATCATCCCAAGCCAGATAAACCTGATCTCGTCCTTTGAAATGAGCGACACCACCTTGGTATCTGAATCGGAATAGTCGAGAACTCTTATGCCCACCTATCTTGAAACCAATCTGAGTTCTTAACAGAGATTCTTCAAGTAAATGAAATACATCCATATACCTGTAGAATTCCAAACTGTACAGAAATTTGTTTCTCCGCAAAACCAATTCACCACCCTTAGCTATCGCCAGTTCGGGGTCAGGACCACCTTTGGAATAGATGCCTCTTATTACATTGAAACTTACGCCGATATCGTCAGGCATAGAAAGCACTTTAATGGGCTTCGTAACATGTGCACGCCTACGCTGTCCTGACAACATCAAAGAACTGAATATCAAGGCAAGCAATAAGAACTGTTTCATAACATCTACTTTGTTTGATACAACAAAGATGTCCTCAATACTTATCGTATCCATCTACGAAATGGGAACTAGAAATATAAGAGTTCATAATATGTAAACTCGAAAGTGTACAGCCCTACTGATCCAAGTTGGATCTTAAACTTTGGTCGCCCAAAATGGCTTACTTAGACACAAAAAAAGGGATGCATTTCTGCATCCCTTTTTGTTATGTTATTTCTTACAGTTGTTATTACAACTTCGCTTTCACGAGTGACATCACATCTTCTGACTCACTAGCATGCAAGATGGTACCTGCATTAGAGTCAAAGATCATAGTGTATCCATTCTCTTTACCTACAGCTTCTATGGCTGCTTTTACTTTATCCATAATCGGCTGGAGCACTTCTTCTCTCTTCTTCATTATCTTTTCTTGCACTTCAAGTTCGTAAGCTTGAATCTTTTGTTGCTCCTTTGAGAGTTCAGCTTCTTTTTGCTGCATTTGCACTTGAGATAGTGTCCCTTCTTGGGCCTGCTTAGAATAGGTTTGGATCTTAGCGTCTAAGTCTTTCACCATTTTCTCTCCAGAGGCAATGAGGTCCTTCTGAAAATTTTCTAGTTGTAGATCTGCAGAAGCTACTTCAGGCAGCTCAGATAACAATTGAGAAGAATTGAGGTAGCCGAATTTTTGGGCATTCATAGCTACTGAAGACAGCAAAATTGCTGCTAGTAATAGGATTTTGGTATTTGATAAATTCATATCCGTTTTTTCTTATTTGGTGTGTTGATAATCGATGACTCGCATTACCGACGTGTAAAGTCTCGCAAATGTAGCGTTCTGGCTCAGAACTACCGATAATTTAACCTAAGATTAATGCTTTAAAAATCGTATTGTTAATTATATCATATATCAAGAGGATGAGGCTCTACGGCGACTTTATAAGGCCAATCGTAGCGCCAATACCACGTGTCTCCCCGCTCCACTTATACCAGAAGCGAAGGGTCGATAGTGCTGATCCAGTAGATTATTCAAGGCAACATTAAGTGTCAGCTGCTCTGTAACATTGGCCTGCGCAGAGAGACTAAATACCTGCCATGCTGGGGTGCCGACCTCATTGCCATCTGCATCTAGAGCAGCCAGATCGGCATTATCTACGCTACCACCATAGTCCTCTATTCTCTTCCAACTATTGAATCTATGCTGTGCCATAACCTGCACACGAGGCCAGGTATAGGTCAATGCCAAATCCCCATAAGTAGGTGGGATATGCCCAAGTGGTCGCGTATTACCTGAGGCTGTGACCGCTATCCCTTCTTGTATACTGACAGAACCGTTGACTTTGAAGCGGGAATTGAGCTGAGCTTGACCATAAATAGTAAGGCCCCTTATCGTGCCAGAATTAGCGTTAATATTGGCGACCGTGTTCAGCGTATCTCCATCAATAAAAACCAGATTCTCTTGACCTGGCAGACTAAAGTCTTCTCGGATAATGGCATCGCTGAGTCGAGAGTAATACCCTGTAACACCAAGAGAAAACTGCGGCACTTCATAGGCGATTGTCAACTCTGTATTCCATACACTTTCAGGATCGAGATCTGGATTAGGTATGGTGATTTCTCCACCTTGGATTCTGATCTTAGCGAGGTCATCGACATTGGGAGATCTAAAAGAAGTACCTGTCGACGCTTTAAATTTCCACCTGTCTAGAGATACATTGATCCCAGAAATGCCAACCAAGGCACTGTTATTACTCTCTATCCCATCAAAGAAATAAGCAGGCCAAGCGACCGTGCCATCGTCTTCGTATTGCAGAAAAGTATTTTGAGTTGTATACCTCAGGCCATTAATCCAAACCACTTTAGAGGCCAGTAAGTCTAGACTATGCTGCGCAAAGAGTCCAAAATTCTGCTGTGTACTTCCTCCATTAGGGTATCGGGTGACCGTGGGGACCACTGCCCCAGAGAATATATCCCCCAGTGTCGCTACAGAGTTGACGTCATTAATATGATAATCAAAACCGTAACTCAACTTTTGTCTTTCTCCTATCTCCTTGGCAAAATCTAGAGTAGCACCCCACACCTGCACAGACTCATCTTGGATCTCTCTATTGGGACTCTGAAAATTTCTACTAATCCTCGTCTCCGCCAAATCCTGAAAAGACGTTATCAAGGTCAACTTATCGAAGAAACTATTGTCCGCTTGCCATTGCACTCGCGGCGAAATCATCAGTCGATTCTGAGGACCATAATCCCACTCGCCAAATCTTGGTGCTCCATCTCTCCACGCTGTCAGATTATCATAACGTGGGATATCTGTACTAGTAGAATATTGAATATTGAGCTCCGTCTTAAGCTTCGTGGAAGGTTGGTATACCCACTTTTGTAGTACATCTAATTGCGAGTAGCCTGTACCTACTTGTATATTTTCATCTGGATTGTCGACCAATCTATCTTGCCCATCTACCTGATCGACATACCACGGGCGCTTCCCCCAATCGGGATAGGCTTCGAGTCTTCTAGAACCGGTTCTGAGGTCTTCTCTATCTGAGACGCTGACGCTAGAGAGAACAGCCCACTTCGGCGTAGCAAAGGTGTGATCAAAGTGCAAAGTCTTTTCATTATCTGCAGAGGCGTACCGCATATGAGCATTGAAGCGATGGCTCTTGTTCTCCCCTTCTTTCAGCGCCAATAGAGGGTTCTGTGTTCTAAAATGAACAACCCCACCCAAGGCTTCACTTCCATACAACAAGGAGCCTGCCCCAAAGATGACCTCCATCTGATCGAGGATAGCGGGGTCTATAGTAATGGCATTTTGCAGGTGCCCATTTCGGTAAATGGCATTATTAAGTCTGACCCCATCGACGACGAGCAAGATCTTATTGGCTTCAAATCCTCTGAGCACTGGGCTACCTCCGCCGAGTTGTGATTTCTGGACATAGACGCCAGGGTTAAAGGAAAGCGCATCGGCAGTGTTCTGTGCATTGGAGCTAAATATCTCCTCTGCCTTCATTCGTGTCACTTGATAAGGTAAGTCAATTTCCCTTGCATCTGTCCTACCATAGATGACGACTTCTTCGAGGACTTCTTCGTCTGGTTGCAGGTTAATCTGATAGCCTACTTGCTGCAGGTCACTCGCGGATATTAATAATTCTTGATACCCTAAATACTGAAAACGAACAGGAAGTGTCTGAGATAAGATCAGCTCTGCCATCCCACTATCGTCGGTGACTGCAGCGGCATCCCCATTGATGACGTGCACCCCTATCATCGGTTGCCCTAGCTCATCTTGAACTGTAATCTGCTGCTGAGCTGCTACCTGAGCAACCCAGATCAGACTAAGCCAAAGGCAACTGAATACTGAATGTCGTCTTTTCATTAGGTATAGAATTTTTCACTACGATCTTTCCACTATGGTAGTTTTCAATAATCCTCTTGGCGAGAGAGAGCCCTAGGCCCCACCCGCGCTTCTTGGTGGTGTAGCCTGGATTAAAAACTGCCTTAAACTTATTGCTTTCGATACCTTTTCCTGTATCACTTATCTCAATATGCACTTTATTGTCGGAGGTTGTCAGCTGGGCGCTGATACGACCTTGTCCAGACATCGCATCAAGTGCATTACGCAACAGATTCTCTATCACCCAGTCAAAGAGGTGAGAGTTGATGTTGGCATAGATAGGCGTCTGATTGATATCTGGAAAATCAAAGATGACTTTTCTTGGCGCTCGACGCTGCATATATATCTTGCACTTGTGGATCTCTTCTATCAGATTTATTTTTTCTAATTCTGGCTTAGATCCTATTTTAGAGAATCGATCAGCAACGAGCTCTAATCGTGTGACGTCCTTACGGAGTTCAGTAACGACTTCACTGTGTTCTGACTCAGAAAGCTTTTCCGTCTTCAGATATTCTATCCACCCGAGAATAGCAGAAATAGGTGTCCCTAATTGGTGAGCCGTCTCCTTGGCCATTCCTGCCCATACTCTATTTTGCTCTGCCTTCCGAGAAGTCGAGAAGAGGTAATAGCCAAAAAGTAAGAAGGTACTTAGAAATAGAATCTGTACAAGAGGAAAAATAGATATCCGCCTGTATAGCTTGGAGTTTTCGTAGTAAATCTTGGAGGCATAGCCTATCCCATCTAAGGGATCGTAGCCGGAGCGAAGGATGGCTTCCTTCTTCTTGGTCAAGAATTCTTGATCAGTGTTGATGGCATCCTCATCATTTTCGTCGTAGTTATAACCCTCTAAATAGCCCTTTTCACTTTCCGTTATGATAGGGATATCCTTAACACTCCTGAGAATGGCAAGTTCCAATTCGATATCACAGTCCTTTTCATCCTCGTTTTCGATGATTAGGGTTTTCTGTGCTTGGTTGTAAAGACTGATTAAACTAAGCTCCTTAGCTGCTAGATTTTTAGCCAAATACTGTGAATAGACCATAGAGAGGAGCACAATAACTAAGCCCACAATGGTCAATAGCCACTTCCAAGTCGTCTTATTTTTATAGATCTCCATCTAGAGGGTTAAAATCGGTGTCCTTATTACCGACACACAACCAACGAACTTACTGATTTTAGTATTATTATACTTGGATTACTTTTATGATGACGTGCCTGAAATGACAGATTCTAAGACCTTAAAGACCTTTACGTACACAGATTTATCGGAGTTGCCAGCACTCGTCGGAGAGCTGAAGTCAGCTTTTAGTCACGACCTTATCTTGCTTATTGGGGATCTAGGCGCTGGAAAGACCACTTTTGTCAAGGAGTTGGTGCAACAACTGGGATCAGCAGACTTGGCTTCTAGCCCCAGCTATGCCTTAATTAATAAATATACTGCAGAAAAGACTATTTATCATATCGACCTTTATCGCCTCGATCGTGTCGAAGATGTCTTTCATTTGGGCATCGAAGAAATCTTATATGGCGACAATCTCTGTCTTATAGAGTGGCCTCAGATTATCATCGATCATATCGACCCACCCTACCATATCCTTAAGATTGAGGTGCAAGAGAGCGGTAATAGGAAAATCACTTTCTTGGAAGTATCGAAATAGCCTTATATTGCTTAGTCCTTAGTACCTTTTATTAAAGCTATTATGTCTGAAGGAGGAAAGAAATTTAGTTTTTCGGAGTTTTTTACTGAAGGTCAGTATCAGACCCAGACGGAAGTATTGGAGGTTCAAAGTAAAAAGCACAACATCACTATAGGCATCCCTAAGGAGGAGAATAATGATGAAAACAGGATTTCTCTAGTTCCTAACTCCATCAGGACTCTAGCAGGTTATGGACACCACGTTGTTGTAGAAAAAGGAGCCGGCGAAAAATCAAATTTTTCCGACCACGATTTTGCAGAAGCTGGTGCCGACGTGGAACCTAGTAAGGATAGGGTCTACAAATCTCACGTCATCGTCAAGGCCTCACCACCGACACTTGAAGAGCTAGACCTTATGCAGAGCGGTGCGATGCTCATATCGCCGATACTCCTCCCTAAGGTAACGGAGGAATACCTCATTAAGCTAAAGAAGAAAAAAATCATTGCCATCGCAATGGAATACTTGGAAGGAGAAAATGGGGCCTTCCCACTCGTCAGAATTATGAGCGAAATAGCGGGGATGGCCACCATCTTTACCTCTGCAGAATTACTGAGTTACTCTCAAGGAGGTCGTGGTATTTTGCTCGGTGGTGTCTCTGGTGTTCCGCCTGCCAAAGTCGTCATACTCGGTGCTGGTGTTGTGGGAGAGTTTGCGACCAAGACAGCATTAGGGCTGGGTGCTTCCGTAAGAATATTTGACAATGATATCAATAAGCTGATGCGGATCCAGAATCTCATCGGCAGGCATCTACATACCTCGACTTTTAATCCTGTCTACTTAGGCTACCAACTGATGAGTGCAGATGTTGTGATCGGCGCCGTTCACAGCAAAACAGGTCGATCCCCTATCATCGTCACAGAGGAAATGGTCAGTAAAATGAAGCCGGGTTCTGTCGTCGTAGATGTGAGTATAGACCAAGGAGGGTGTATAGAAACTTCTCGTGTGACCTCACATAAGAAACCGACTTTTGTCAAGCACGACATTGTCCATTATTGCGTACCTAATATCGCCTCTAAAGTTCCCCGAACAGCGTCGGTAGCTATCAGCAATATCATCACACCCATCATTGTAAAAGCTGGTAATCATAGTTCGCTCGAAGCGCTCATCTATCAAGGGAGTGGTGTCAGAAACGGCGTATACACCTACAAAGGAGCGCTGACTAATCAATATCTGAGCAAGCGTTTCAACATAAAGTATCAAGATCTCAATCTGCTGATTGCTAGTAAGTTTTAATTTACTTAAGTAAGAGCTTTATTTAAGAATCAATAGATTAGCAAACTAAGTGATTGAAAAACAAATGTGTTTTAGATGCTTCCTTTTAGCAAGGAACAATTGCCAAACATCTAGGAAGTTTTGAATTGATATGCCTGCCTGCACTGCTCTATCTTTGTATTAAACTAGATGAGCATGCACTACACCATAAAAATTTTCATAGTCATTTTTGCTGGGCTATTTATCCTACCTGAATCTGTTATATCTCAAGATGATCTTCAGAAAGAGCTTTCTATTAAAGGTAAGATTTCTCCTTATGGCATAGCAGGACAGCAAGCACCTGAACTCAACGTGACAAAGTGGGTAGATGCTCAAGGTGAAGCAACAGAGGCTTTTGCGCTAGGCGACCATAAGAATAAATTTACCGTACTCTATTGCTTCCAAGCGTGGTGCCCTGGATGCCATAGTAGAGGGCTACCCGCCTTAAAAGAAATGAGCACTGCACTAAAAGACAATCCAAATGTGACCTTTGCTGCAGTACAGACAGTCTTCGAAGGGGCCCACGCCAATACTTTCGAACGACTTTTAGAAATACAAAAGCAATATGGACTTGAAATTCCTTTTGGTCACAACACACCAGTTGAGGGCCAACGATTGCCTTCAGTGATGCAACAATATCAGACAGGTGGAACGCCGTGGTTTATCCTAATCGATCAAGAAGGTCAAGTCGTATTTAATGATTTTCACATCAATACAAAGGAGGCCATAGCACATCTCAAGACTATAGAATAAGGATTAATAATCCCTAGCTTTGGTCTCAATTAGAATCTATGTCCCAGCAAAAAAATCCTTGGCAACGCCTGAAAACAAATAGCGTCTATGACAATCCTTGGATAACAGTCCATCACGATGAGGTGCTCACCCCGGGTGGCTCGGAGGGGATCTACGGTCGTGTAATTTTTAAAAATATTGCGGTAGGTATCATTCCCCTAGATACAGATTTCAATACTTGGTTAGTCGGTCAATACCGTTACACCTTAGATGCCTATAGCTGGGAGATTCCAGAGGGAGGCAGCCCTAACAATAGCTTGCCGCTCCATTCAGCTCAGCGAGAACTCCAAGAAGAAACAGGACTTATCGCAGAACAGTGGTCCAAGGTTCTTACCCTGCACACTTCTAACTCTGTAACAGACGAGAAGGCCTATATCTTTCTCGCCCAAAACCTCACCCAAGGCCAATCGGCTCCAGAAGACACAGAAGATCTTACCCTCAAAAAATTACCTTTTGCAGAAGTCGTGGAGATGGTCCACCGAGGAGAGATTACAGATGCCATGTCTGTGGCTGGGATACTTAAGGTGGATCATCTGATTAGAGAGGGGAAAGTTGGTAAGTGATGTGATGCTACGCTACCCTCGCCGCTTCATTGTCTGAATTATGATTTATAGGATTCGAGGATTAGTAAGATTTCTAATATGTCCACCATCCATTAAAAGAGAAGATGAAGTCTCATAAAATAGATTGACACCAAAAGATGTTGAGAACTTTCCATAAATTCAATTTACAGATGCAAAAGAAACCAAGGAAAGTTTACAGTGAAAGTTTCAAGATCAACAAGGTCCAGATGTATGAGACTGGTCGCATGAGCATAAGTGG
>CALBWK010000131.1 GCA_937969415.1 uncultured Saprospiraceae bacterium
AAGGTTATCTATCTTGAAGATGGAGAAGTGATTACCATCACTAGAAATGGCGAATACGAAATCAGAACTCTTGAAAACAAACTTTCGGATCCCAAAATCTTAGAGCTAGAACTCAAAATAGATGAGCTAGAAAAAGGGGGCTTCCCACATTATATGTTGAAGGAAATCTTCCAACAGCCGATTACAGTCGGTGAAAGTATGCGTGGTAGAATCAACGGCGCAGAAGGATGGGCTACGCTAGGCGGTATGCGCAAACACATAGGTAGAATATCTCAAGCTGAAAGAATTATACTTACCGCCTGTGGTACTTCATATCATGCCGCGCTAATAGGAGAATACCTTATAGAAGATCTCGCAAGGATACCTACAGAAGTAGAATATGCGAGTGAATTCAGGTATAGAAATCCCATTATAAGAGAAAGTGACTTTATCGTAGCCCTCTCTCAGTCTGGAGAAACAGCAGACACTCTAGCAGCTGTAAAAATGGCCAAAGAAAAAGGACCACTCATCTACGGTATTGTTAACTCCATCGGCTCTACAATAGCTAGAGAAAGTGACAGTGGCTCATACATACATGCAGGACCAGAAATTGGAGTTGCTTCTACTAAGGCCTTTACTAGTCAGCTGACAGTCGTCACATTGATGGCACTATACTTAGGGCACTACAAAGGTAGAATTAACGAAGATCGTTTCCGGATGCTCCTTGCCGAACTCGAATCTGTACCTGGCAAAATCCATAGAATTCTATCAAAGGATGACCAAATCAAACAGATTGCCAGCGAAATCAAAAATGCACCCAATGCGCTCTACCTAGGAAGAGGGTATAATTTTCCTGTGGCACTAGAAGGTGCATTGAAATTAAAGGAGATAAGTTACATCCATGCTGAAGGGTACCCTGCAGCAGAAATGAAACATGGCCCTATTGCGCTGATAGATATGTATATGCCTGTCGTCGTGCTTGCTACCAATGTCAGTGCTTACGAAAAGATCGTCAGCAACATACAAGAAGTCAAAGCCCGTAAAGGCATCGTCATCGCCATCGTTACTGAAGGTGATACTCAAATAAAAGAAGTAGCAGACTTTATCATCGAGATTCCAGAAATAGCGGAACCTTTGACGCCGCTGCTGTCTGTTATTCCTTTACAATTATTAGCTTATCACATTGCCGTGATGAGAGGTTGTAATGTTGATCAACCTAGAAACTTAGCCAAGTCCGTAACCGTAGAATAAACAAGAAAATGGAATTCGAACTAGAATATAATTCACAAGCAGAAAAGCTGATTATTCCAGAATATGGAAGAAATGTACAGAAGCTTATTCAGCACGTAAAGACAATAGAAGACGACGAAAAACGTCAAGCCTTTGCCGAGCAAGTAGTCAGTCTTATGCATCAGATGAATCCACAAAACAAATCTGTAATTGATTACAGGAACACGCTGTGGAAACACTTTATGATGATCGGTGGGTTTGATATGAATGTCAAAATACCAGAAGGTATCGATCTAGAAGCCGTCAAGGAAACACAACGTCCCGAACGTGTCCCTTATCCTATAAAGGAAAAAAGATTTCGACACTACGGTCACAATGTCAAAACGCTTATCGCTAAGGCCATAGCAATGGAAGAAGGCCCTATTAAGGTAGGCTTTGTAGATACCATCGCATCGTTTATGAAAATGGCCTACAAAAACTGGAATCGTGAGCACTATGTGTCTGACGAGATAGTCTTGTCTGACTTAGAAGCGATGTCTGATGGTAAACTAAAAGTATCTGAAAATGCTTCACTTGATGGCTTAGCAAGAGCTGTCAATATGAAAAGAAAGCATAATCAACACAATCAAACTAGTTCAAGAAATAATAGAAAAAACAACCGAAGAAAGACAGGCAAACCTGGCAAAAGAAGAGGCGGAAGAAGATAGTCTTATTCTTTTTTGATTTGTTCTGCTCTAAAAAAAGCCCCAACAGAAGATCTGCTGGGGCTTTTTTATATGATATGTTTTGTACTTATTTTGCTTCCGCTTCTGCAACCTCCATCACTTCTTTTTCGTTCACCTCTTCATCACCAGGAAGATAATGTGCCATAACTTTTGCAGCGATTTCTTCTCTTAGTTCTGGATTATCGTCTAAGAAATTTTTCGCAGCTTCTCTTCCTTGTGCAATCTTAGTACCATTGTAACTATACCAAGATCCTGCCTTACCGACGATATCTAAATCAACCCCAAGATCAACAACCTCTCCCGTTCTAGAGATTCCTTCTCCATACACAAGATCAAACATTGTTGTACGGAAAGGTGGTGCTAGTTTGTTCTTAACGACTTTTACTTTCGTAGGACTAGCAATCATATTACCTTCTTTATCCTTGATGATACTACCCGACTTTCTGATATCCAATCTCACAGAAGAGTAGAACTTCAAGGCATTACCACCTGTCGTCGTTTCTGGATTACCGAACATCACACCGATCTTCTCTCTTAGTTGATTGATAAAGATGCAGCAGCAACCAGTACGGCCGATCGTTCCTGTCAACTTTCTAAGCGCTTGAGACATCAACCTCGCTTGCAATCCCATCTTAGAATCTCCCATCTCTCCTTCTATCTCCGCTCTAGGCGTCAAGGCTGCTACAGAATCTATAACGATAATATCTATAGCCCCTGATCTTATTAGGTGCTCAGCGATCTCAAGTGCTTGCTCGCCATTGTCAGGCTGTGAGATCAATAAGTTCTCTGTATCTACACCAAGGTGTTCCGCATAATTCTTATCAAAGGCATGTTCTGCATCTATAATTGCAGCGATACCACCCATCTTCTGACACTCCGCTATGGCATGTATGGCTAAGGTTGTCTTACCTGAAGACTCTGGTCCATAGATCTCTACAATTCTACCTTTGGGTAAGCCCCCAGTGCCTAGGGCAATATCGAGGCCTAGAGAACCTGTAGAGATGGTCTCTATACTGACGACTTGCTTATCGCCTAGTTTCATTACAGCACCTTTTCCATAGGTCTTTTCTAGTTTGTCTACGGCAAGGTTTAGTGCCTTTAGTTTAGCTTCTTTCTCTTTACTATCCATAATAGTGTTTCTAAGTTTTTTAAAAATAAAAGTTTTTGGCTGAGGAGCCATTGGCTAATATGATTTGCCAGAAAGGACCTTATAAAGCGAAAGTAAGCAATATCCTTGTCTGCACCTATCTAATATTTCCAATTTTAACCTCAAACCGTGGTCTATCATCGTTTCTCGAAACAAGTATCGGATAATAAGTGCATCGACTCTGCACGGAAGTCAATAAGGTCGGTAAAGTCGTCTGAAAAATTAGTTGTTGAAGTTAGGAGTCCACAGCAGACCAACACAATCATAGGAATAACCTAGCAATATCGGCCTTACATAAAGAAGACCATTATCTATGATTCCACAAAAAAAAGGGCAGGCCTCTAATTGCCTGCCCTTCCTTACTGTTGGGAGGGGATCCCTTTTATACTTTATAGCTTGGACCTGAGGTCATTGATTTCGGCTTTTCTCTTGGTATAGCTTGCCTCAGAGATTTTGCCTTTACTGTATTGCTTATCGAGTTTCTTCTCTAAGCCATCAAGTCGCTTCACCACCTTAGTTCTTTCTTCTTCTGAAAGGCCCTTGTCCATCTTTTCGTTGAGCTTCTTTTCTTTCTTACGCTTCATGGCTTTTCTACCTCCAAGGCCTTTACCATCACTACCTATCTTAGCACCTTTACGCTTATGAAGCTGGTCTCTTTTTGCTTCTTTAAGCTGCTTCTTTGCAGCTACTTTCTCTTCTTCGGATAGCTCATTGTTTTCGTCTATGCTTTGCAATTGTCTCTTGAAGGCCTCTTGTGCAGCCTTGCGCTTCTCGTATCTGACGCCATCTGTGCCATAACCAGGGCGATATTTCTTTCTTTTACGACCCTTTTTAGACATTTCTTGGCGGACTTCTCTAATCTTAGTCTCCTTTTCCTCTGCTGACAATGAGGTGTCTTCTTGGATAGCCTTAATATCTGCTCGATACGCCTCTATCATCGCTTTGCGCTCGGCCTTCTCGGCTGTTTTATCTGATACTACATCCTGAGCCGAAATAGATCCTACACTCAATAAAAATAATCCTAGCGCTGCTGTTATTAATTTAAATCTGATTTTCATAACCTATTGTTTAGTCAGTTAATTTGTTCAACTAAACCTATAACGATGACGTCACTCCAATAGGCGTTATGGGATTGTTAAATGAAACAAAATTAAATTATGCATTTATTAATACGCTTACTGCTAATCAATCTCCCTTGTTTCTTTCTTAGCAAATAAACTAAGGCTATAGACCTCAAATTACGAGGAAAGCGGAATCTTACATATCTGACAAGTCATCATTTATCTCTTTGTCTAAAGAAAAATCCATAGACAAAACATAGAAGAAAAACAGGATATGGCGTCTGGTATAAAACAATGTAGTCAGCAGTACTGACAAACCTCCTACCCAAAGATTGAGATAACAGAGATAGAACAACGCCGCAACAAAAGTTAACTTAATAAAAAAGAAAATGAATTTCTTTGTCTTAGAAATTTCAGAAGACCTATCTACAGATCTAGTTGGTATGCTTAAAATTGACAACATAGGGTTATGTTTATTTGTGATTAAATTACATCACAAATCTATGTCAACTAAAAACCCATATTTTCACCCAAAAAAGTGAATCTGTGATTGGCCTTCATCTCTTACAATGACATCAGCTTATTTATAAGCTCTAACTTGTTATGGACATCGCACTTACTGTAAGGTAAAGCATTTCTTAAAGCTCTCAATATTTCCGTATTGAGAGCTTTCACCCAGAACCTTATGGCGTAGAAACGCTACACCCATTATCGTCAGTCACAGATATGCAATAAGTTGTGCCGCCATTTAGATTATTTATGGATATCGTTCCTGCATTATCCATTGTCGTTGATCCTTGTTCGGTGCCATTAGTCGTCTGCCAAGTAATTATAAAGGGACCTTCACCGTTCAATACTGTTAGGCTGGCCTCCCCACTACCATCCTCGCAATGATCGTGTTCTAATGTTAAAACAGAAGCATCTAAGTTTTCATTGACGGTAATGGTAACTTCATCGGTATCCATACATCCGAACTCATCCGTTACAGTGAGTATGTATGTTGTGGTCTCTGTAGGGGTGGCTTCTGGATTGGCAATTGTAGGGTCAGATAAAGAAGCTGCAGGACTCCAGAGATAACTCTCTCCTCCACTTCCCATCAAAGTGACACCTTCTCCTTCGCAAATCTCCGCATCTATACCTGCATCTGCAATCCCATCACAGAGACAATTGACATCTATCCTTATGTTATCCAAGAATAAATTTTCTCCTGAATCTGCAAAGCCTGAACTGATTCCGAATCTTATTTCCGTATTTGCTGATATATAGGGAGTAAGATCTAGCCACGGCATATTATTAGCACCAAAGGGTCCAGAAAACTCAAATATCTGAGTCCAAGTTGCCCCATCATACACTTCTACATAAAAGGTATCATCGCTATCCAAACTACCCACACCTTCAAAATCAAATGACAAGGTCGCTGAGCTATGTCCCGAAAGATCTATCCTCCTTTGGATGGTTGGATTGGAGTTATCGCTATCTTCCATCCAGAGCATATTGTTATATATAAGGACGTCTCCACTAAAAGCAATATTGTTATCACCATTCTCATCCCAACCATAATCTGCCCACGATAAAGGGCCATCAGAGTTGAAATAAGACAAAGTATTAAACTCATCCAAGAAAAAGCAATTTGTTTCTTGATCGCAATCATAAGTATACACCATTACATCGGCCGTACCCGAACAGCCATTGTTATCTATAACGGTAATCGTGTATCTGCCAGTCTCACTCACTATAGGATTTTCTATATCGGAACTAAATCCATTCGGTCCAGACCAAGAAATATCATAAGGTGCTGTACCCGAGGAGATGTTAGGGTTCAATGTCCCTGTCTCTGTTAGACAGAAAGAAATATTGGGACCACCACTAACTACTATACTCGGATCTATGGTGACTGTCACCTCATCCGTATCAGAACAACCATTGGCATCTGTAGCCGTGACAGTATACGTCGTCGTACTTGTCGGAGATACTGTCAAACTTGGCGTCGTTGCCGCAGATGGATCAGACCATATATAACTAACCCCACCCGTCACAGTCAAGGTGGTACTTG
>CALBWK010000132.1 GCA_937969415.1 uncultured Saprospiraceae bacterium
TGGCCTGAAATAAAAGTAGATGACACTTATGTGCATCATCTACACAGAATGGATCTCCGTACGATCAATCGTCGTAGAACCTTCTTCGTAATGACTAAATTAGGTAAAATATGTTTGGAATTTAACACAGTACCTAAAGGAAGAACCACCTCCACACCTTTGAATCTCAGTAAGCGGGCAGACTCCCCTTTAGGGGCTGGGGGTCAGAAGAGCACCAATGCTACCCCTCTAACTCCCGAAAGGGAGAACCCCTTAACTCCTTTGAATCTCAGTAAGCGGGTAGACTCCCCTTTAGGGGCTGGGGGTCAGAAGAGCAAAATTTCCGATTCTGATAAATCGGTTCCTTCCTTTTAATGATCCATCTAGGATCATTTATCCTCCTTTGTCGGACCAGTCAGTCATCCTCTAACTCCCGAAAGGGAGAACCACTTAACTCCTTTGAATCTCAGTAAGCGGGCAGACTCCCCTTTAGGGGCTGGGGGTGAGAATAGCAGGACTCGTCAAGGTTAATTAATATTTAAGCTACCCTTCGGACTGAGATTTGAATTGACTATACTCTAACTTTATAGACAATTAAAATCTAGACAATGAGAATGTTTTCTATGGCCATCCTAGCCCTTCTAGCTAGCCAGCTTTTAGCTCAGAATAACTCAGGGGAAATCGTCTACCTTGACAAGATCAACATACATAAGAACCTTCCCGCAGAGATGGAAGCCATGAAGGCAAGGATTCCAGAATTTAGAGAGTCAAAAAAGATACTCCTTTTCAACAGCCAAGAAGCGCTATATAAGGCCAAGCCAAAGACAGAAGCTGAAAAGCAAAAGCAACAAGAGTTTAGAGGTGAAGGACGTCGAGGTGGTAGAAGAGGTGGTCGGTTTGGCGGAAGAGGCAACAGTGAGTACTATACGAGTATAGCAGATGCTGTATCCGTAGATTCCAAAAATCTGTTTGGCAAAGACTTTCTCATCGAAGGCGAAAGGTCTCCCCTCAAATGGAAAATTACTGGAGAGCAAAAACAAGTAGGTTCTTATCTCTGTCAAAAAGCCACTTTCCAAGATAGTACGCGGAATATCGTTGCGTGGTTTACGCCGATGATTCCTGTGCCAGCAGGTCCAGATAGTTACAATGGTCTGCCAGGGTTGATTCTGCATATGGATTTTGATGAAGGGTCGAGACAGATCACAGCTACGGACATAGAACTCAAAACCTTAGAGGCTGATGTTATCGTGAGACCGACTAAAGGAGAAAAAATAACCGAAGAAGAATTCAAGACGCTTAGAGAAGAGAAAATTAAAGAAATGGAGGAAGAGTTTGGTGGTAGAGCGGGTGGCCGATTTAGGCGATTCGGTGGTTAGAGCGCAGGTACATTTCTTATAAATTCCTATTTTCAAAAATGACTATGAAAAAACTGCTGATCAGTGCAGCTCTATTATGCCTACTCAATACAGCTTATACACAGAGCAAAAATATTGCAGGAACGGTAATCGGAGAAGATCAAGGCTCACTCATCAGCGCCACTGTTGTCGTCCTATCTCAAGCGGATTCTACACTGATAAGTTTTGGGCTGACCGATAACGAGGGACGATTTCAACTACAGGATGTGGATTATGGTGCCTACTTACTACAGGTCACTTACCTGGGCTACGATCAATATTCGGAAGCCCTATCTGTAGATGACAATACGCCAGCTACTCTAGCTGATATCCAATTGCAAGTGGCACAAAATGCTATAGAGCAAATTGAAATCGAGGGTGAACACGTCCCCATCAAAGTCAATAAAGACACACTAGAATATAATGCAGCCGCCTTCCAGACACAACCCAACGAGGTCGTAGAAGACCTACTCAAAAAACTGCCTGGGGTCGAAGTAGAAGACGATGGTTCCATCATTGCCCAAGGCGAGGAAGTACAAAAAGTAACCGTCGATGGTAAAAGATTTTTTGGTGACGATCCTACAATAGCTACAAGAAATCTACCCGCAGATGCCATCAGCAAAGTGCAAATCTTCGATGAAAAATCTGAGATGGCACAATTTTCTGGTGTCGACGACGGAGAGAGAGAAAAGACTATCAATCTAGAACTTAAGGAAGACAGAAGGCAAGGTCAATTTGGCACTGTAGAAGCAGGCTATGGCACGGACAACAGATATAAGGGACGATTATCTCTTAATAGATTTTCTACAAAGACCCAGATCTCAGCGATTGGCAATTTCAACAATATCAATGAGCAAGGCTTTTCGTCTAGCGACTATGTTAGTTTTATGCAAGGTGTAGGATTTAGAGGGAGAGGCACGAATGGCCTCAACATAAACAATGGACTTAGCAATGGCTTTGTCACGACCAATGCGGGTGGACTAAATATCAATCACGATATCTCTTCGAAGGTTGACTTTACGGCGAGTTATTTCCTAAATGATATTACCAATGATCTTCAGAGCCTAGTGTTCAGAGAAAATTTTGGTCAGCAAGAGAGTTACTTTGACGACGAATATGCATTCGAATCCAACGGCTCTGCTAATCATCGAATCTCTACAGAATTCGAAATAGAATTGGATTCCTCTCAAAACATAGACCTTAGAGCGGGGGTGGTATTTAATGATGGTCAAGCCTCTCTCCTTGGTGGATCTGAACGTCTATCTCAAAATCAAGTTGTTCAAAATGGCAGTGTTCAAGATTTTGAAAACGAGGCCAATAGTCTCAATTTTACTGGAAGGCTGACGTACAAAAAGAGTTTTGGCTCTGTCAAAAAAAGAACGTTTACCCTACAAGGAAATCTGAACGACACAAGCTCAGACAGTGATGGAGACCTCAATTCTACCAACATTTTTTATAATGATTTCAACCAAGTTGCAATGGTAGAAAATATCATCCAAGATCAGCTGCAAGATGACGATAGCAACAACTACAGATTACAGGCCTCTTATGTAGAGCCTATAGCCCACGATCAGTTTTTAGAATTTAAGTATGTCAGACAAAACTTTGATACCGAAATCAGAAGAGAAGTGCTCGACATCCTCAGTGGCGACCAGATAATCAATGATGACCTAAGCAATCACTATACTAGAGACTATGTCTACGACAGACCTTCTCTGACTTGGCATAGAAACACCGATGCGACGAGCTTAAGTGTAGAGGCTGCTTTCCAAAATTCTATTCTTAAAGGAGATATCATCTCAGAAAACATTCAGATAGAAAACCGTGTCTTCCGTGTCTTACCAAGGGTCAACTTACGTCACGAGCTCGGCCAATCGCATAATATCCGTGTGCGGTACAGCACCAGTGTCAATGAACCTTCAATTACTCAACTCCAACCCGTACCCGACAATTCAGATCCTATAAATATTTATCAAGGGAATCCTGACTTGATACCTGAGTACACACATAACCTCAGAATCAACTATATCAAATTTGATCAGTTTTCTTTCCGATCAATTTTTGCCTTTATCAATGCACGCTACTCGACGAATAACATAACCAATCAGACTTTAGTCAATGAGGATTTTATCCAAGTGACACAACCTGTCAATGTTGATTATGACTTTAATATCTCAGGTAATCTAAATTTCAGCTCACCGATAAAATTTCTAAAAACAAGAATTAACCTAGGCACAAGATTATCTTATCAAAATAGTCTGGTCTTTATCAACGCTACAGAAAACGTTAGAGACAGGGTGACCACAAGCATCAATGCCAGATGGGAAAATCGACGTAAAAAAGTATTTGACTGGGAGATAGGTGGTAATTATAGCTTTAACACGACAAGCTATAACCTTAGTGATAGAAATCAGTCTTTTGCCTCACAAAGAGTATTTACAGACTTGACCTATAATATCAAGAACTCACTAGCTATCAGCACAGAGATGACTGTCAACTTTTATAGCGAAGAACAGTTTGGCGAAGCGATGACAGTACCGATCTGGAAAAGTAGCATCTCAAAATATCTACTCGACCAGAAGCTAGAATTGAAGCTCTCCGTCTTTGACATCCTCAACCAAAACATCGGCATATCGAGAAGTAACGGCGTCAACTTTATAGAGAATAGTGAGATCGTTTCTCTCGGCAGATATGGTATGTTCTCCGTCATCTATTCCATTAAAAGTAATAATAGCGCAGGTGGTGGCAGACCCGGTGGCGGAGGCAGGATGAGAATGATGCAATTTGGTGGGTAGCTAGCATTTCATTCTTAGGAAATTAACGAAGTATGCCACGCGACCCTCTAATTCCCTGAAGGGAGAATCGCTCTACACCTGCCCTTAAGATTAGCGAGTAGACTCCCATTTAAGGTATGGGAGTAGGCAAGCAGCACTACAACAACTGCATTAAGCTTCTTGCACTTATAGGTTACACACACCAAAACACTCGATTTTATCATCTACCTTTGTAAGTAAACCTTCTGGCAACAGACATATGAATAACAGACCCTTCCACATTATAACGCTTATGAGTCTCATGCTCTTACTCTTATCATCTTGCGGCAATGAAGTTGCCCAAAAGATGGAGTCTAAAGGCACTGCGCTCGGCAAGATGAACGAAATCATCGTTATTGCTGATGATAAGGTGTGGGACGGCGCTATAGGCGACACCTTCAGGTTTTACTTTGAGTCAGCCTACCCTATTCTCCCTGCACCGGAGCCACTCTTTGACCTACGCCACTTTACGCCTCAAGATCTCAAAGCCCAACCTATTAGAAAAGAATTACGGACTTATGTGATTCTCGCAGATGTCGATGACCTCGAGTCAGAAACAACCAAAATGGTCCGACAAGATGTAGGCTCAGAAAAGATAGACTACCCCAAAGACAACAAACCCAAAATCACCTCTGTGGGTAGAGACAAATGGGCAAGAGGCCAACTACTCGTCTATCTCTATGGTAAGGGAGAACAACAAGTATCAGAGGCTATCGTCAGCAGCTTCAGCGCTATAGCCAAGCGCATCAATCTTCACGACAGTAAGCAGCTCAAAGCCGGTATGTATGTCGATAAGATCAATCTCGGTCTGTCTGAGCGGTTGCGAGACCAATATGGGCTAGACTTGAAAATCCCTCGCAACTTTGTAACTGCGGTAGAAAACAATGAAGACAAAGTCCTCTGGCTTAGAAAGAATACGCAAAAGGCAGACCTCCACCTCGTCGTGATGACCGTCCCCTATACAGATAAGCAGCAACTGAACAAAGACAATATCATCGCACTTAGGGACGAATTTGGTGCCAAATACCTGACTATGGATTCTGAGACAGATGTTATGGTCGTCGACTCTATCAATCTCCCTGTGTATGAGTACCCCTGCGAGATCAGTGGGACCTATGGCAAGGAACTGAGAGGTATCTGGAAACTTACAGAAAGCTTTGTGGGTGGTCCATTTACGACCTATATGATGCTTAATCAAGACAGAAATGAGCTCATCTTTGTGGACGTATTTGTCCAAGCACCGGGCTCCAAAAAGAGAGATCTGATGATGCAACTCGACCATATGGTCAAGTCTGCTAAGGTGGTATCCTAACTTACCTAACTTAAAGTACACAGAAGGTCAGCGCATAGATTGCTGCACACAAAAGCTAAGCATAGGCCGAAAATCATAATATTCCCTATCTTGCCTTAAATCAAGTAAGATAGCCTTATGCCTATACCTCGACCATTCAACCTACAGAAATGGATAGACGAACATCGACACGAACTCAAGCCACCAGTCGGCAATAGAAATCTCTATAAAGATGCTGGAGACTATGTCGTGATGATCGTCGCTGGCCCCAATGCTAGAAAAGACTACCACTACAATGAGACAGAAGAACTCTTCTATCAATTAGAAGGCGATATTAATGTCAGAATCCAAGAAGATGGCAAAGCGGTAGACATCCCCATCAAGGAAGGAGAAATGTTTCTACTTCCAGCAAAGGTGCCCCACTCTCCTATGCGGTCAGAGGGCAGCATTGGCCTCGTCGTAGAGCTCAAGAGAACGGGTGGTGAGACAGATGGCCTGCAATGGTATTGTGATAACTGCAATAACAAACTACACGAGTCGTACTTCAAGCTCAAAAATATAGAGAAGGATTTTCTGCCGCGATTCAAAGATTATTATGCCTCAGACAATCTGCGGACGTGTACAAATTGTGGCACGCAGATGGAAGTGGACAAGCGATTTGTAGAAGAGAAATAAATTTCCTTTTTGAATAAAAAAATATTTTTTGCTTCTGATTTCCATCTCGGACTTGGTACTCTAGAAGAGAATAGAGCACGGGAGCAAAGGATTATCAGATGGCTAGACACTATAGAACCTGAAGCCGAGAGACTCTATCTACTTGGGGATTTGTTTGATTATTGGTTTGAGTATAAGCAAGTAGTGCCTAGAGGGCATGTCAGATTTTTAGGACGACTTGCGCAGATGATAGACCGAGGCACTCCCGTACATATCTTCAGTGGCAATCACGATGTCTGGATGTTTGACTATCTAGAAAAAGAACTGGGTGCTACTGTACACCATCAGCCTCTGACTGTAGAGCTCGGCAGCAAATTATTTCTACTTGGACACGGGGATGGACTTGGACCGGGAGACCACGGTTATAAATTTATCAAAAAGATATTCCGAGCGCCGATTAATCAGTGGCTGTTTGCAAGACTGCATCCAAACTTTGCCCTCTCCTTGATGCGAAAGTTCAGTATGACCTCTCGGGAGTCACAAGAGGAAGACCTGCAATTTTTAGGTGCTGATAAAGAATGGTTAGTCCAGTATGCTGAAAGAAAGATAACGGAACGTCCTTATGACTTTCTGCTCTTTGGGCATCGACACTTGCCTATCGACCATCTTCTAAGTAATAAGACTTCTCGCTATATCAATTGTGGTGATTGGATCCGGCACAACACCTACGTCGTCTATGATGGCAAACAACTAGAACTCAAAACATACGAAGAATGAAAACACTAATCCAAGGGTCTTTATTCTTACTACTAATAAGCTTGCTTAGCTGCAAGACCACACAGCAAGTCAGTACACCTACAGCCCCTCAATTGCCCAATGATATGTATGCCCTCCAAGGCGCTTACAAAATAGTGGAGGTGGACAAGCTGGGTTATATTTATCTTGTCAGAAACAACAATGAGATTGTCAAACTGGATGCAGACCTCAAGACCTTATTTACCTATTCTCTTCGAGGCCTAGGAGATATTCATCAACTCAATGTGGACAATCCCCAAAAGCTGATGGTCTACTATGCAGACTACAACAACCTCATCTTCTTAGACAATACACTATCAGAAATCAATCGACTAGATCTCGAATCTCTCAGCCTATGGGACATACAAGGGGCGACCCTAGCAAGGGATAATACCATCTGGCTCCTTGATAATGCTAATATCAGACTCCTCAAGATTGATGAGTCCGGTAAAATTCTATTAACGACCAACGAGCAAGATCCTATCCTCAGACAATACCTCACTGACATCCCGCAAATAATCAACAAGGACAACTTGATCTATCTCAACAATGGTCAGAATATCGGCATCTATGACGAGTTTGGTGTGCATCAAAAGAACTATAGCTACCCTAATCAGAGTATGCAGATTCTCAACAAAGAATTACTTCTACTTCAAGGCAAAGAAATAATAGGAATCGAAACAGATCTTGTCCGCCTGGGGGATTCTACACAAAAACTAGTTGAACTAAAAAATCCAGCTATAGACTTCTACCTGAGAGGCAGAAGTCTATACTGGATTGATTCTTATGGATTGATCATACAGCAGTTATAGACTACTGTACTGCAGCATACATAGCTTTGACTTCGTCAAGACTAAAGTTGCCCATCATTCCTGTCTGGAAGACATATTCTTGATCTCCTTGAATCTTTACTTTTCTAAAATCGTAGTTGATTCTATCTGGTGTCACTTGCTTCTTAAAGATAAAGCCATTAGCATCTTCAGATACAAACTCCGCAAAGAAAGGGCCCCTCTTGGCATCTTCTTTCTGACTATTAACGACTGTAGATACGTCCGTTGTCGACATTTCACTACCCATTATCTGTAAGAAGTAATTTCCATCACCTTTGACAGTTACATCTTTGATAAAGCCCATATCCTCTGCTACAACTTTGGCGTCGGCTGGTGCCTTAATCTTTAAGGGAATCCCATGAGACATTAGGTCCAGGTCATTGAGGCCCGTGGTCGATGTCGACCCTTCCTTACAACTCACCAACACGAGTCCGACAAAAAGAAAGGCTATAAATGCAGACCTCATCTAGCTCTTTGTTTTGATACTACAACCAATAGCCTTAGTTGTCGCCGGTGTAGGATCTTCTCCTTTTTCCAAAGCAGCTATAGCATTCTCCAAAAACTTTTCTGTTACCGCAGACGCATCTCTAGCATCATCATCTATAGCTCCGATATAACGTACTTTTCTATCTGCATCCAAAAGGAATACGTGAGGGGTCTTTGTTGCTCCATATTGAGGGTAGATCTTTTGACCTTCATCCATCAAGTAAGCAAATGGAAATCCTTTCTCCTCAGCTCTCACCTTCATATTGTCAAAACTATCAGCTGGCTTAGCCTCTGGATCGTTAGGATTGATCGCGACGACTGGATAGCCCATATCTGCATACTTGTTGTGCAAGTCTATCAATCTATCTTCATACATAATGGCGTATGGACAATGGTTGCACGTGAAGGTCACGATATATCCTTTGACATCATCATAGTCATCAAGAGAAACCATAGCGTCATCGACATTCATCAATTTGAAATCAGGAGCAATATCTCCGATTGTCAAAGCCTTGTTCTGTGCAACAGAAGCTAAGGTGAGCAACAATAAGCTCAAGCCTAATACTAGTCTATTCATTGTAAATATTTATTTTCTTTTAAAAAATGGTAAAACTATATCTTCTAACTCTACAAGAGAGTGAAATTCTTGTTCATAAAATCCAGTTTCAGGACCCTTACGGACATAGGTTATCGGTATAGCGCCAGACCACGAAGGATCTACACGGTCGATCCATCTATTGGCTTTGCCATCTAAGAGAACGATGACTTCTGAGACAATCTCGTTTTTATTAAGGAAAGGGATGACTTTCTTATCGATCATCTTCTCGAAATCCAAGCTCACCAAAATGACTTTTACAGGCTTATTCTGGTACTTTTCAGTGAGGGCTTCGAAATAGGGCAACTCCTTGATGCAAGGGCCGCACCAAGTCGCCCAAAAGTTGATAACATAGGTTGTATCATTGGACATTTGGAGAACAGGTTCCAACTCCTCGAAGGTTTCATATATAATAAGGTCCTCTCTATCCCATTCTTGAGCTTGTCCGAAACTAACAGCTAAAAAGACTAGCATTAAGACCTTGAAGAAGCAGGATTTATGGCACATTTAATTATTTCGTTGTTGAAGGAAATAGTCACAAATTACAGCGACCACAAGAGAAATAACGAGCCCAGCGCCAATAAGTTTCAGCATTTACTAGTTATCAGAGCCCATTTTAAGCTTATCATAACACTCTATGGGTGGCTAGAGTCGCTTCTGCTCTTGTCACCTCAAGACATATAGGAACCAATCCCAGATATGATTTGCCTAGATATGAATCGAGAGTCTCAGCAATAGACAGACCAATATTAACAACCAGCTCTTATTGCTCTTATTAAAAGTAGTAGCATATACCCAGTACGAAAGTCAAGAGCATTGAGAGGTAAATTATGAATATAGTGGTGTCTTTATCTACGCCTATTCCAGTATCACTGACGGACTTCTCCATATCTAGGTTGTAAGGTTGTAAGGACTTGTATCGAGAAGGATCTTTGAAATAACTGCCTCCAAAAAACTGTTGGCCTCTAAGGGATTTATTATAGCTGCTTGAGACTTGTCCGTGAGATTGCATCATCGTTAGTTGTTTTCCTAACCAACAAGAAGACTCACATCTGGGATTCCCTTGAGTAGTACCTGCTCGACTAGTAAAGGAGAAAACTCGACTAAAGGTTAGATGAAGTGATGATATGGATAGAAAATCTATGTAATGCGACTATGGCTTATAGTGCAGATGCAGGACATATCATTGAAAACCTTAAATCTATTAATAGCTTCTCCTTTGACAAGGTATGATAAGGTTAGTTACTGACGAATCCTAAGGAATACAATGAGTTACTCATTTTGATTAGGGTTATTCAACAAAAGTGAAGCTGTAAAAGTTATGCATAGACTTCTATTGTTATCAACAATAATAATCGTCAATATTGCACTCTAAGAAGAAATTAATGCATTACTCAACAAACCTCTTTAGATGAAATTATCCTATTCCAGTTTCAAAGATGAGGATGTATTTGTGTTAACTGATTTTAAATGTGATCCTGCTCAAAAGCTCTTCTCTGAAAAAGGGCTTTATAAGATTCTGTGGAGTAGAAATGCACCAGTAAATCTGATGGTAGATGACTATAAGTTATCACTACATAAGAATGAAGTGATATTTTGTACACCACTTAACACCATTGAGGTGCCTAAGGACAATGAGGGTTTGCTCGCATTCGTATTTAACAAACAGTTTTTCTGTATCCAAACCCATGACGATCAAGTATCCTGTAACGGTTTTTTGTTTTTTGGCTCTGCCCAGCCTCAAATTATCAAGCTAGATGGCTCTGATTTAGAGCAATTCGAATTAATGAGTCAGTTGTTTTATAATGATCTCGCGGTAAAAGACCATCTCCAAGGAGAGATGCTTAGATCTTTATTGAAAAGATTATTGATTGTTTCGACCCGTCTACTTGAAAGTAATATGCATGATCCTTCTATAAATAGATCGCATTTGGATCTCATTAGAGAATACAATCTATTGGTAGAAAAGCACTTTAAAAAATATCATCAAGTAAAAGAGTATGCAAGTCTACTCTTCAAGTCGCCTAAAACACTATCAAATCTTTTTTCTAAGCACATACATAAAAGTCCTCTAGCTGTGATTAATGAGCGGATAATATTAGAGGCAAAAAGATTGTTACTTTATTCTAACCTATCCAATGATGCCATAGCTACAGAGTTAGGATACAAGGATTCTAGTCACTTTTCAAAATTTTTCAAAAAACATACTGGCGACAATCCTACCGCCTTCAAAAAAAATAAATTGGCAGCAATTACATAATAGTATTCTACAACTAACAATAGTCTCTTTTTCGAGAACAATTTATATAACTGCGTCTTGCTAAATATATAAATACCAAATTCTAACTAATCTCCATCTAATTGATAAGCTGGTCTCTAGTATAGAAATCTACTCAACTTCGGAATACTCTATAGTTCTCATTTTACAACCCAACCAATCAAATAAAATACTAGCCATTATCGGTAATAAAACAGGAAAAGGAAGAATGTACAGTCTTTCAGGAAGTCCTGACATAAAACTAGCCCTCTATAGCCCTGTTCTTTGCAGTGTCAAAAGGGGAAGTAGTTCCTCATCTATAAATTAAAAACTTAAAATTAAATTAATGACAAACTTTAACGTTCCAACAAGAAATGAAGTAAGTGCTAATAATCAAGCTATTTTTGACAGTTTAGAGCAAAAAGTAGGCTTTGTACCTAACATATATGCAACAATGGCATCAAGTGAAAATGCTTTGAAAAATTTTATCGACTTTGCAAGTGCTCAGTCTTCACTTAAGACTAAAGAGAAAGAAGTGGTTAACCTTGTTGTCAGTGAGCTTAACCAATGTCAGTACTGCTTATCAGCACATACAGCCATAGCGGGAATGAATGGGTATACCCCAGAGCAAATTATAGAACTCAGATCGGGTACAGCTTCTTTCGATTCCAAACTAGATGCGCTTGCAAAACTATCAAGGAATATAGTCGAAAATAGAGGTGCAACAAGCCCTGAAATACTCAAAGACTTTTTTGCCTCTGGATGGACGAAAGAAAATCTTATGGATACTATTAACCTGGTGGGTGAGATAACTATCACAAATTATTTACATAGAACAACGGAGGTGCCAATAGATTTTCCTGTTGCTAAGAGTTTATAACAAATACCTACAAGGGGATCATACAATGAAAAACTGATCTAGATGATAGCTCACTGTGCTATTCTTCGCATTTTTTGCCCTGAATAAGCACTTTGTGACATATATCGCTCTATGAAAACTGTAATAAAAGTAGATTCATCAACAATAGATGAATCTACTTTTTATATTGCATTAACCTAACTTACTTCATTATAAAAATTGAATATGAATAAGATAACGATGTACGGGGCTGACTGGTGTCCAGATTGCAGAAGAGCCAAAGATTTCCTGAAAGAAAATAATATTGACTTTGACTATATAGATGTTGATTTAGATAAAGAAGCAACTAAAAAAGTAGAGACAATCAATCAAGGAAAAAGAATAATTCCTACCCTGATCATTAATGGCACAAGTCTTACTAATCCCGATAATGCACAGCTCGGAGCAACATTAGGAATAAATGAAGATCATAGAGTGATTATGTATGGCGCCAATTGGTGTCCAGATTGTCGTAAGTCAAAAGCATATCTGACAGATAACAAAATTAACTTCCAATATATTGAAATAGACAAAGAAGAAAATGAGTGGGCTATACCTATTATAAAGGAACTCAATAACGGAAAACGTAAAATACCAACGATACTCATTAATAATGACATAGTCTTAGTAGAACCCGAAAACGAAGAACTACGTCAGGCCTTAAATATTGATGTCGTAAAAGAAGACCGCATTTATGACACCATTATTATTGGAGGGGGTGCCGCAGGATTGACAACGTCAATTTATGCCCAAAGAGATCGATATGATACTTTGATATTAGAAAAGAAAACAATAGGTGGCAATGCCTTTCTCACACAGAAAATAGAAAACTATCCAGGATTCACTTCTATCTCCGGTCCAGCCTTAATGGATAAAATGGAAGAGCAAGCTAGAGTATACGGCGCAACTATAAAAACTGGAGAAGATGTTACTTCAATAACAAAAGTTGATGATCACTTTGAAATCAAAACAAAGTCTACGTCTCATTATAGCAAATCTGTTGTGCTATCAACAGGATCTACTTATAGAAAACTGAACATCCCTGGCGAAGAAGAATTGATAGGAAGTGGAGTACATTTTTGTGCCACCTGCGATGGAGCTTTTTACAGGGACAAAGATATCGTAGTCGTTGGAGGAGGCAACTCCGCTTTAGAAGAGGGCATCTTCCTTGCAGGATTTTGCAAAAGCGTAAAAATCGTGAATATCCTTCCTACTTTTTCGGCTTCGGAGACCTATATTGAAAAACTAGAGAGCATAGACAACATCGAGACTTATATGAATAAGACAAGTCTAGAGTTCGTCTCAGATGAAGCGAATAGATTTAGAGGAATTAAGATAAAGGATAACGACACAGGAGAAGAAAGTATACTTGAAGCAGATGGCGCTTTTATTTTTATTGGTCTTGTACCGAATACCAGTTCGTTTGATGGCATTGTGGAACTCAATGATAGAGGCTTTATCAAAACTTCTGGTTTGGCCAATACAAGTGTGGAAGGCATCTTTGCTGCTGGAGACTGTCGCGAAGGGGCCATTGCCCAAGTCGCTGCAGCTACAGGCGAAGGCGTACTGGCCAGCTATGGGATAAAAGAGTACTTGAGTAGATAAAAATCTAGAGGGGGCTTGGTTAAGCAGAATCGGATCTGATTTCTAAATCCCCTCGACTTTTGACTAGGTCAAAGCGATACTTTCAGATAGTTAATCAACTTCTCTCTAGATCAAAGCTGATGGTTCAGTTCAAAAGCTATTCCTATCTACATAGATCGTCGCAATGATATTGCGGTTATCTAGACTAATTCAATGTAGCATAGGAGACGCCGCAATTGATATTGCGGTTCTCTCGTTTTGAAGGTCCGTTTAGGACCTTCAATGCAGTTATAAAAACTGCACCACTCGTTCACATTTAGGACCATTGATCTTCAGCTATTGTCTGAAGATCGTTAGTTCACTTTGTAGCTCAAGCCTAGCTCCCGGATCTTAGTAATCATTCCAGAATCGACGGCAACACTCTGGCGGCCCATCTTAAAGTCTAAGGTCATATCTGTATCGACATCCATTACTTGCATCTTGACACTGTGCTTACCCTTGTGCTCGTCACAGATCTGCTTGAGTCTATTGATAAATACAGGGTCGATGACATTAATAGGAATTCTTATCGTCAAGGATCTGGTCAAATCTTCACTAATGGAAGCCATCAATCTGACATCCTTAATGTTAAAGAAGTAATTGCTACTATTGCCATAGCCTTTCTTCCAGATGCCTTCTATATAGAGCACATAACCGGACTGCAAGATGTCTTTGTACTTTTCATACTCTTCTCTGTATACTCCAAACTCAAAACCACCCGAGTAATCTTGTAGGGTGATACGGGCATAGCCCATATTGTTCTTCTGAGAGATGCCGTGCTGGGCGTGGGCGACGATACCACCCATCTTCAGCTGTACACCCATCATATCATTGGCCTGCTCGAGGTCACAGTTCGTATAATTTTCCAACTCCATCTTAAACTCGTCGAGCGGGTGGCCACTGATAAATATTCCAGAGACTTCTTTTTCTTTGGCAAGCTTGACGGCTTTGTTCCACGGTGCCGACTCAGGCATCTGTGGTTCGCTAAGCATCTGGTCACTCATATCTCCAAAGAGGGAAACTTGCGAAGACTCCTTTTGATTTTGATAGGCCGCACCAAATTTGGTCGCGTGCTCTATAAACGTATCATACTTTTCCGACGGTGTAAAATATTGTGACCGCAACTTCCCGAAAGAATCAAAAGCACCCGCATAAGCCAGACTCTCTAGAGATTTCTTATTGATAGTTCTGAGGGACACTCTTTTGACAAGATCTACAAAAGTTTTGTACTCGCCCTCTTCTCTGCCATTGATAATTTCTTCTGCTGGACCGAGACCTAAACCCTTTAATGCTGAGAGTCCGAATCGGATTTCTCCTTTAGGATTAACAGTAAAATTGATACCACTCTTATTGATATCTGGTCCATAGACATCCAAACGCATCCGCTTGCACTCCCTCAAGAAAAAGTTGAGCTTACTGGTATCTGACTTGTTATGATTGAGAACCGCCGTCATAAATTCTGAAGGATAATGTGTCTTCAGGTACGCCGTCTGAAAAGCTATAAAAGCATAACACGTCGAGTGCGACTTATTAAAGGCATAAGAAGCAAAGGCCTCCCAATCCTTCCATATCTTAGAAATAACCTCTTCTGGGTGACCATTCTTGGTACAGCCCTCGAGAAAGATTGGCCACATCTCATCGATCAGTTTTTTCTTTTTCTTACCCATCGCCTTTCTCAGTTGATCGGCTTGGCCCTTGGTAAAGTCGGCGAGTTTCTGAGAGAGGAGCATCACCTGCTCTTGATAGACGGTGATACCATAAGTCTCTTCTAGATACTCTTGCATCACAGGGAGATCGTAGGTGATCTGTTCCTTTCCGTGCTTCCGCGCCACAAAAGAATCAATGTACTCCATTGGACCCGGTCGATACAAGGCATTCATCGCAATGAGATCTTCGAACTTATTGGGCTTTAGATTTTTGAGATGCTTCTGCATCCCAGGGGACTCATATTGGAATATTCCGATCGTTTCTCCTTTATGAAAAAGCTTGTAAGTCTCAGCATCCTCTAGAGGCACCTCATTCAGATCTATTTCTACAGCTTTATTTTCTTTGACAAATCGGACAGCATCTCTTAAGATGGTCAACGTCTTCAATCCCAGAAAATCCATCTTGAGTAAGCCCGCATCTTCGGCGACACTGTTATCAAACTGGCTGACGAGCAAATCAGAATCCTTGGCCGTTTTTACAGGGACATAGTTGGTGATATCATCAGGTGTAATGATCACCCCACAAGCGTGGATACCTGTATTTCTGATGGATCCTTCTATTTGTTTTGCAGAGCGGATCATCTGACCGATGTCATCTTTCTTCTCTGCTAGTTTTCTAAACTGATAAGCGCGATCGATGTCCTCTTTGTTCATCGCGTCCTTGAGCTTGGCATTGATGTCTCCTTTTTCTAAGACACCGCGCAAACTAGCGCCCAACTGCTGCGGAAAAGCTTTAGCCACTTTATCGACATCTCCGAGCGGTACATCCATCACACGACCGACATCTCTTAGTGACATCTTGGCGGCCATCGTACCGTAGGTAATGATCTGTGCGACTTGGTTCTGTCCGTACTTGTCGATAACATAATCGATAACTTTGGATCGACCCTCGTCATCAAAATCTATATCAATATCGGGCATCGACACCCTTTCTGGATTCAGAAATCTCTCAAAAAGGAGATCGTACTTAATCGGATCTATATTCGTAATTCCTAAGCAGTAGGCTACCGCCGAGCCCGCCGCCGAGCCTCTCCCCGGCCCCACTTGTACACCCATATCTCTGGCTGTGCTCGTCAAGTCTTGGACGATAAGAAAGTAACCCGGGTATCCAGAATTATTGATGACACTCAGCTCAAAATTGAGGCGCTCCTCAATTGGTGGCGTAATAGTGCCATAGCGGGCCTGCGCTCCAGCAAAGGTCAAATGTCGAAGAAAGGTGGGCTGATCATTAAAGCCTTGTGGCAGCGGATAGTTGGGCAACAAGACATCTCTTGCCAGCTCCATGACATCCACCTTATCCATCACCTCCAATGTATTGGCGATAGCATCAGGTACATCACTGAACAGTTTGTTCATCTCCGCTTGCGACTTGAAGTAAAAGTCAGAACTCGGAAACTTGAATCGTTTTTCGTCATCAAGTCTAGAACCCGTATTTATCGATAGGAGGATATCGTGCATCGGCGCATCTTCCTCCTCTAGATAGTGGGCATCATTGGTCGCGATGAGCTTGACGTTGTGCTTCTTGGCTAACCCAATCAGGATCTGATTGATATCTTCCTGGGAGTACTTAGAGAAAGTCTTTTGTCCGTGCTCGTTGTAGATATCTATCTTTTCGAGCCCACGATGTCTTTGCAGCTCTACATAGTAATCCTCTCCAAAAATATCAAGCCACCACTTCAGCGCCGTCTCTGCCTCATCCAATCTGTCCTGCGCAATCAATGCAGGAATCTCCGCCCCCAAGCAGCAGCTACTTGCGATGATACCTTTGTTGTATTGTAAGATGAGCTCTTTGTCTATCCTAGGAAAGCCTTGATAAGTTCCTTCTGTAAATCCAAGAGAACAGAGCTTCATAAGGTTTTTGTAGCCCTCGGCATTTTTAGCCAATAACAGTTGGTGGTATCGTCTGTCCCGCTCCCCCTTAGATCGACTGAAGCTCTTGACGTGTCTGTCCTTAACTAAGTAGAATTCACAACCCAAGATGGCCTTAATCTTATTTTTCTTAGCGGCGGCGGCAAACTTGAAGGCTCCGAACATATTACCGTGATCAGTCAGCGCAACAGCCTTCTGTCCATCGGCGGCAGCCTTTTCCATCATCTTGCCTATATCATTGGCTCCATCAAGGAGAGAGTACTGGGTATGGCAATGGAGATGGCAAAATTCTGGCATAGGTCCTCTATTAAGATGGATGATTAAGGTCCGCTAAGATATTGAGAAAAGGGCTATGTATTGGAGAGAATTACCAACATCAAAACATCTCAACCCTACTGATTTTGACCAATTATGATTCTGTATAGAACTACTCCTACCCTAGCAAATAAGCCACATCCTCCTTATCCAGTTGGCTCATAGCCTCACCTGAGATAATCTCTGCATTGAGCTTTCTTTTCTTGGCTTGTAAGACTTGAATCTTTTCTTCTATACTCTCCTCAGAAATAAATCTGATGACAGTCACCTTGTTCTTCTGACCCATACGATGTGCTCGAGCGATAGCCTGCTCCTCCACAAAAGGATTCCACCACGGATCAAGAATAAATACATAATCTGCCACCGTAAGATTAAGCCCTGTTCCACCTGCTTTTATAGAGATCAAAAAGACAGGCGCCCTCCCTTCTTGAAAGGATTTTACTGATTCTTGTCTTAACTTCTGTGTGTCCGAGCCAGTTAATTTTACATAAGCAGTTCCCTGTCCTTCTAAGTCCTGACTCACCAAATCTAGAAGACTTGTAAACGAACTGAAAATCAAGACACGATGTCCCGCTTTGAGCAATGAAGACAACTTATTGAGCATCATCTCATACTTTCCAGAACTCCCTTCATATGCCTCATCGACTAAGGCGGGATGATTAGAGAGTTGTCGTAAGGCCATCAACTCCTTAAAGACGTGCATCTTATACCCTTGATCCTTTTCGTCGAGTGAGAGTAGACTATTTCTAGCGGCACTTTTCCGCTCTTCAAATAATTTTTTCTGGGGCTCTGTCATAGGAATCGTCAGACTCTGCTCCATCACTGGTGGCAATTCCGTCAGTACTTCTCCTTTGGTTCTTCTCAGGAGGAAGGGTTCTATGATCTTACGCAACTCTGCAATAGCTGGCTCGCTCGCCTCTTTCTCGATGGCTTCCTTAAAATTTTTCTTGAAGAAATCGAAGCTGCCTAGAATGTCAGGATTAATAAACTGCATCTGACTCCAGAGGTCCGACAAAGAATTTTCTATCGGCGTACCTGAAAGAGAAATCTTATGCTCTGCCCTTAAATCTGCTAATGCCTTGAATATTCTAGAATTCCGATTCTTAATATAATGACTCTCATCTAGGACAACATAAGTCCATTCTTTTTTCTGTAAAAAATTAATATCGCGAAGAGCCGTCTGATAAGTGGTAATGACAACATCATAGATATCTATAACTGATTGTCTTTCTTTCCGATCAGCACCGATGTAGGCTGTCACTTTTAGATGTGGCGCAAACTTTTGCAATTCTGCTTTCCAGTTGTGTACCAGTGAAGCCGGCACGACAACTAGTGATTGCAAGGGTGTCAACTCCTCAGCATACCCGACATCAAACATCGACATCTGCGTAGGTTGCTTAGCCGGCTGGAGTGCTGCCCCTCTAGACTCAGCCTTATGGACCAGCGTAGCAATAACTTGCAGGGTCTTACCCAGACCCATATCATCTGCAAGGCAAGCGCCTAGATCATTTTGTTGGTGCTTGATGAGCCATTTGACACCTTCTAATTGATAGGGTCGCAAGGTGGCTTTGAGTTGAGCAGAGGGTATATAGTCAATATCTTCGTCGAGATTGACAACGGGAACCTGCATCCCCTCTTCATCTTGTGTCACGTCATCTAGTAAGCCTATATGATTTTTAGCGAGTTTAAATCTACTGCCTTCTTTCTGTCCAAATTTCGCTAATGATCCATACTTGGCCATCCACTCTTGTGGAATAACAAAATAGGAACCGTCAGCTAAGAGGAAATAAGGATTGTCATTTTTAATGTTGTCAATGAGATCGACAAAAGGAATATCTTGCCTGCCCACACGGACCACGCCTCCGACATCAAACCAATCGTTGTCCTTAATCACAGAGACTTCTATACTGAAGGGCTGAATGCATAAAGGTCTAGACCCCATCATCACTTGATCTTCTAACCTAAGACCTAGATCTTCCAACTGTGACTTGTTATCGCTGATCCATTGCAGTAAAGCTGATCGCTCCCCCTCTCCTATGATAAAATAATCTGCATCCGTTTTTGCCGCTCCTAAAGTTTCTATGCCCTGAACTACTTTTGATTCAGCAGCCTTATCTCTGAGCTGATTGATGATAAGAACTTCCGTTTCATCATTAGAGAAATGAATCGTGGTCTTACTCTCATTGGGATCTCCAGATCTAAATTGGAAATAACTGTATTGAAACTGTAAGCGCAAAAGAAACTTATCTGAAAAGACATCTTCGACAACTTCCACTTTTATGGTCTTGATATCTTTATCATTTTCTATTTCAAAGCCATCTGTATCGATCTTCACTTTGGGAACCAAGTCCATTATAAATTTCTCAAAGTAAACTTTCATCGTCCGTTGCGGGATGGTGATTTTAGTTTTCTTGAGAAAAGGCTTCAGCTTATTTCCGTTCAATTGACTGAGGTGGATGAGTTTATCCTCCATCACCACCCAAGCGGGATGGTTGGTGATAATATGTGTGTCGGTATCAAAGGGATAGACAAGGCCTTGATTTTTTTCGAAGTAAAGGGTGTAATCAATACCCTCTGTGTGCTTGGCAAATTTGAGTCGAGGCCGATAATCTTCTGAGCTAAATGTGTATCTAAAATCCTCAGCTGCTTCCTTGCGCAACAAGCCTATCGTGACAGGATATTGATGCTCTTTACAGAGGGCAATCATCTCAGACATCTTCCTAGAGATATACTTCACACATAAATCGAAGACGGCTTTATCTGCTTTGATCACCTTAAAGTTGACTTTCCTTTTTCCTTTCGGCTTAAACTTTACTGAAAGAGGTTCCTCTGCTAGGCTATCGGCTATCGCAATAAGCTTAGTATGTGGTGTATCTTCAAACTCAACTGAACTTAACCCAACCAGAGTCTCTGGCGTTGCTCGTTTGTAGCGCTTGTCTAATCGGCCGTCCTTCTTGAGAGAACAGGTGACAGGCTCAGGCAGATAACACCCTAATAGCTCATTGTAGTTAAAATTGTAGACAATCGCGTATTTCATATCCTCAGTACAGTCGTCTTATTTTGAAAAGGGCGCAATGATATTATTCTTAGCTAAAAATCACAATAAGTATCGTGAGAGGTTACTAACAATTATTGGTTGATGCCAATTGATGGCTATATGTCCGATTTATTGTGCGGAATAAAGTAGGATATGAGTCTAGAATACACTGCGGTAAAGAGAAGATTCACAAGCCTCGACATTTCCTCTTCTTTAAAAAAAGTCGCTTAATGTTGACTGCGACATGTACCAGCTACGGATAGATGCAGCATATTATAACTTACACTCTGAAGAAACAACTGATGTATATGAATAACTTTAAAGCATTCCTCTTATTAGCTACCCTATTGTGCTATATTTCGTGTAACGATGGTCTAGATTTAGTAGGGCCAAATAATGCACCTCCGACAATGCGGCCTACCAACCTTGTCTTTCCGACTCCTGGAGAGGTACAGTCTATCTTCTTGATTGGAAATGTGCTCAATGTAGATGGGGAGCCTGTTCCAGGTGCGGCGGTCACTTGTCTTTCTTGTGTTGACAATATAACTGTTATGACTGGCGACAGTGGAGATTTCACTTTTGAGTCCGTAGAAAACGAAGGGGATCAAGCTTATCTATCGATTACAAATTCAGGCAACTTCGATTCCTACAAGCGGGTGGCTTTGGTAGAGGATAAAATAAATTTTACAAGCATACGACTCAGAAGTAGATCAATAATTGATCGCATTAGCACTACTGAAGGTGGGCTGATAGAACTCGACAACGGTGCTTCCCTAAAGTTGTCTGAAGGAGGGATCGTCAACTCAGAAGGCAATACTTACTCTGGAGAGTACAATGTATATTTCGATTGGATAGACCCCACCGACCCTAATCTCAACGAAACAATGATGGGCGACCTGAGTGCTATCGATACCGAGGGTAACCTAGTTGGACTATCTACATTTGGGATGTTGCAAGTGGAACTAAGGACTGACGATAATGAGCACCTTAATCTTGCTGGAAACACTATTGCAGAATTACAATTTCCTGTACCAGAAGAATTACTAGATATTGCTCCTGACATCATTCCACTCTGGTCTTATGATGAGGACTATGGTTACTGGGTAGAAGAAGGAGAAGCGATTCTTTTCAATGGAAAATATACTGGTCGGGTAGCTCACTTCAGTACTTGGAACGTTGATGCCAAAACTGACCCCGTATCGATATGCGGAAAAATCGAGATCATTACTCGCGGCACACCAATTGGCCTATCCTTTTATGATGTAAGATTGTGTGGAGATAGTTTTAATTCTGTAGGTGGTTGGCTTTGCCATGATGGTTCTTACACTTTTAACAATGTGCCATCCAGTGAAAATATCCAACTTAAAATTTATGATTTCTGCGGAACACTCTTGCACGTAGAAAACTTAGGAGCATTCTCTGAGGACACAAAAATTGACCCTATAGTTGTGCCTGATACTGAAGGATTTGAACTTGTGAACATTTCAGGAAATGCGCTAAACTGTGACAGTACAAATATAGAAAATGGTCAAATTTTTGTGGACTTCGATACTAGACGTTACCTATTCCCAATAGAAGAAAGTGGCAATTTTGACTTCGGAGTTCCTATTTGTGGCAATGAAACAGGCAGTATGGAAATACTAAATGGAGATAACCTAAAGTCCTCTGCTCCTATACAGATAAGTAGAATCAACAAGTCATTTGTTTTCGATGACATTCTAATTTGTGAAGAAAGTGAAGAATATTTTTATCTAGACATCATTAATTCCAACAATGCTGAAGATTCAATATTTTCTTATCTAATTAGCCACCCTATTGACTTATGGTACAGAGTTGAAGATGACATCTTTTTCTTTGAAGGGAAACTTACACAAGTAAATGATGAATTTTCAAATAACAAATTCACTTTTAGATTTTCACAAAACTTGATTCTTGACCAAGATATTAATGGTGCCCATATGGACGGACTAATTATAACAGATGACGCAGGCAACCCTGTAGAATTATCTGGAGATGGGCATGGAACTTTTCTATTTACTGAGATAGGGCCGCTCAATGCTAATGGACTTCCATCTATCATCACAGGTAGTTATGAGACATCATTTATCCCATTCTATCCTGGGCTGAGCACAAAGAGCTCTTTCCGACTCAAACCTCGATAAAGAAATGTGAGTCGATTGGACCAATCCGATCGGCTCAACTTTCTCTAACATCACGCATTCCCAACTCCAATTCCCCAAACTCTATCATCGCATTAAAAATTCGAATGGCACTATAGCTCGCCAAATCCGACTCCGTTATAAGCGCCTCTTTAATGAGGCCCTGCTCCACTAAATGCTGTCTTTGCGTCCCGTGCAACAGTGGCAACTGTGGTGTATACCAGACCCCATCCTTTAATAAAGCGACATTGCCGTAAGAAGTATCCGTAACCATTCCCTGCTTGATTATCAATATATCATCTGCCCCGCGCCGCTGAGCATACAACTTGTCTAAGCCTGAGCGGTCCTCATACTTAAATGAATATTCTAGATATCGCGTAGAGACACACTGCAGAGACCGGATAGTTTTCATCTTATATGGTGCCAATGTATACTTGAAATAATGCGGCGTATAGACCACCCTCAGCTTGTAATGGCCTTGATCTAAAGTATCTACCTCTGACTGTATCTCTTGAAAATCTACATCGGGGGCCGCCCCATACAAAGCGCTAAGCGAGCTGGCCATTCTTCTCTGGTGTTGCTCTAGCAAATGGATTTTATTATCCAATACCTTGATACTGGTGAACAGTCTTTGCTGTTTCTTTCTAGGGAAATATTCTTCAGCTTGCATCAGCTTTGAGGGATATAGATTTTGTCTAACATTTCTTGATATTCTTTCTCTACCTCACTCATAAAGGTAATGCCGCCGCCACTCCGATAATATTTCTGAGAACCTTCTTGCTCGACGAAGCGAATCATCACAAATGACTCAAAGTCTCGCCCATCAAAAATCCCACAGATGCCAGTATAGTAACCCCTAGCCTCTTGCTCTGCAGCTTGGATAATTTCTACCGTTTTCTTTTTGGGTGCTCCACTAATGCTACCTGCAGGCAACATAGAGAAAAGAATGTCGCCGAGCCTCTCCCGATAATCCTCAGGTAATCGCCCTGTGATCTCAGAGCTCATCTGATATAGATTTTTCTGGTCGGTCTGGATAAGATCTAGATACTTAAACTTGGTCACAGCGACTTCCTTGGCATTGATACTGAGGTCGTTTCTAATGAGGTCGACGATGGTGTTGTGCTCTGCAATTTCTTTTTGATCACTCAGCAATATTTCTTTAGCTTGAGGGAGGTCTGCATCTATAGTTCCTTTCATAGGATAAGAAGAGATACGACCGTCTTTTATTCTGACAAAGGTCTCTGGAGAAAACACAACAAAGTTTTTGCCCTCGTAGGCGTAGTGCAATTTATACTTGGCTCTGGCATTACAATAGATATCCTCTAGAGACATTGCCGTTGCAATTTTATGCTTGGCCGTCAGATTCAATAAAAAAGAATTTCCGTAGAGCAACTCATCTTTAACTTGATCAAACTGATGGTAAAACTTATCAAAGGGATGTGGATCGACGACAAGGTCCTCTTGCTCTGAGTGACAATCAGCTTTTGGATATGAACCTTCTAAGTTGACCTCATACTGAATGGTAGTGGGCAGAGACTCTAGAGGATGCAGCTTAATATTTTCCATCTCAAAGTCTACCAAAAGCAGAAACGGTGTTCTGGCTTGGCTCATCTCATTTATTCTTGGGATGGCTTGGGCTGGGCGCATAAACTTATAAGGGAGGGCCTTACTTCTTTTTCTTCTTTGTTTTTCTTTCTATTTCGATGTCGACTTCCTTGGTCTTGCCATTGTTCATTACTTGTTCCCAGGTCTTAAATGGAAATGGATCGACATAAGCTTTGAGTTTTACATCTTTGACCATCGCCTGTCCACGTCTATTGAGTTTGACTTTTATAAGATCACCGGGAGCATAGGTTGAGATAGCAGCTATAAGATCTTTTGTACTAACGACAGTTTTGTCATCTATAGCACTGACAACATCTCCTGCTTCTAGACCGCCTTCAGAGGCTGATGAATTAGGTAATACTTCTGAGACCCTTACCCCGTTCTGTGCCGCTTCTATCATAACTCCTAATTGTGGTCTACCCTGTTGAGGTGCTGGCGATGCCGCTTCTGCAGACTTAACAATTTTTATTTCTTTCTGACCATCCTCTCCAGTTATTTCTTCTAGAGTGATGCCCTCTTGTTCTAGCACTTCTCGTACTTCATCTGGCAGCTCATCCCCTTCCCAATCCAAGTCCATCACCTCTTCTAGCCCAGCACCTTTTTTGATGATCTTCATCTTTTTTTCTGAGCCACTATCATCAAAGGTTATCGTCTGTGTTATTTCATCTTCTGCTTCATCCATTAGGCTGCCGATATCGATGCCTTCTTTTTCGAGGAGCTCTTTTATCTCTGCAGGCATCTCGCCTTCACCATCCCACTCCATTGCCTTATCTGTCTCTGTATCCAAGGTCTTGATGCGTATTTTTTTGGTTGTATGTCCATCCATTTCATCACTACCAAGTCCTGGTAATTCCATCCCTTGTTTTTCCATCATCTCCTGCATCTCTTGGGGCATCTCGCCTTCTCCATCCCACTCTAAGACTTTCTCTTGGCCATTCTCGTCTTTGACCTTTATCTTATAGGCTGACTTGGTGATTTTCTTCATCTTCTTGCTTGATCCTTCGACTTCGATCTCCTTTTCTACTTCTTTCTGGATCATCTTGTCGACGTCCTGATGCTCTCTGATATACCGCTCTGCATCTTCACCTTCTAGAACTACCTTCTTCTCTACAACCTGACCATTGTCATCTATTTCTTTTTCTAGAATAACAATTTTAGTGCTGGCGATCTTAGCTTGTGCTGAGACTTGTGTAAGACTTACTGCTCCCAAAAAGGCAAATAAGGCTAGACTAATTAACTTATTGATCATTGTATACCGATATTAAAACCATAAAAGTAAGTGGCTAGGTGGTGACAAGGTCTTAATAGACTCTTAAATTAGCACCTCTTTGGCTTAATAAAATTGTCAATTTATCGTTTTAACCTTATGATTTTTAAGACACGACAACTGACTTTACTCTTGACCTTAGTGGGTCTCATCGCTTGCCAGAAGTCTAATATGATTATCAAAAAGGACGAAAACGGCAACATAACTGAACAATACGGCATTACTGAAGACTCTCTCAAGCAAGGAGAGTACGTTGCCTATACTGATGGCATTCTGTATGAAAAAGCCCTTTACAACAGAGGTCAACTCCAAGGGAAAAGATTTATTTATTATCCTAATGGTGCAGTCGAAATCGAGGAAAACTATGATAAAGATCAGATAATAGGTCCCTACAAGACTTTTTTTGAAGATGGTACGCTTGCTCAAGAAGCACAGTATATCAATGGCGTCATGCAAGGTCTTATCAAATCTTATCATCCCAACGGCGTTCTGAAAGAAGAAGTGACGATGGTCAACAATGAAGAAAATGGACCCTTTAAAGAATACTATGAAGACGGGACTCTAGAATGGGAAGGCCAATATCTCAATGGCGACAATGAGTTCGGCTTACTGCAACATTACAATGTCGAAGGCGTTCTCGATAAGAAAATGATGTGTGACAGCCAAGCTATCTGCTCCACTATATGGACACTTGCAGGCGGCGACGTTGCACCAAAAACCAATAATTAATGAAACACCTCCTACTCATTATATGTCTGACTACTGTTATCTCTGCACAAGGACAAATAGGCGGTCGATATGCTTTTACAGGAGCAGCACTTCCGAGCAATGCCAGAGCAACTGCCCTCGGCGGTAGTGTTATCAATATCCTTGACGATGATGTAGCCTTAGCGCAACTCAATCCCGCTCTGACAGACTCCGTGATGCATAACCAGCTGAGCCTCAATCACAACTTCCACCTCGCAGGCGTCTCTAATGGCAACTTGGCCTATGGGCGCTATCTTGACAAATGGGGTATCGCTGCCCACGCTGCGCTCCAGTATTTCAACTTCGGCAACTTTACGCTAGCTGACGAATTTGGCAATATCAATGGGGAATTCTCTGCCGGAGAAGTAGGCCTTACAGCAGGTGTCGGCAAGCAAATCAACGAGCGCATCAGAGCAGGCATCAATGTCAAGCTCCTCTCTGGTAGCTACGAATCTTACAATAGCTTTGGTGTTGGCGTGGACTTAGGGCTACACTACACCAAAAACGAACGGACCTCTTGGGCCATAGTCCTCAGAAATATAGGCGGAGAACTGTCTCCCATAGTAGATGACAAGCGATCACTCCCTTTAGACCTTCAGATAGGTTACTCGAAGCGGCTGGCCCACTTACCATTTAGATTCTCCATTATAGGGCATCACCTGCACGAGCCCTATATCCGATTTGATGATCCTGACTTCGATATCAGTACAGACATTTCCGGCAATCAAGTAGCCACCTCTAGTCTATCTAGAAATATTGACAACCTCTTTCGCCATCTGTATTTCAGTGGAGAGTTCCTCATTGGTAAGAAGGAGGGTTTAAGACTGAGATTTGGGTATGATCACCTCAGAAGACAAGAACTCAAAGTCAGCAGCTTCCAGAGTATGGGGGGCTTTTCGTTGGGATTTGGTTTCAATGTCAAAAGAATCAAAATTGACTATGGCAGGGGTATCTATCACCTTGCTGGAGCCGTCAATCATCTTAGTTTTCGCTACGATATCGGCAAAATCTTCAATAAAATCTAATAAACGAAACGTTTCGTAGATTGTTGAAAGTGGCTTGTCCCTTATTTATTACCTTTATGCACGATACAAAAAAGGCTTGATTTATCAGGCCTTTCAAGCTTTTGAAAACTAACTAAGCGCATATTATGCTTATTGATTCCATAAAGAAAGCCAAGACCATATCCAGTTGGACGGTGTTTGTCGTGGCGATGATCGTTTATTACTTTTCAGTAGAGAGAACAGGTAGTCTCTGGGATGTTGGAGAGTTTATACTCGGTGCCTACAAACTAGAAGTCGTCCACCCACCTGGGGCCCCTTTATTTATGTTGATCGGGAGGATCTTTGCGTGGTTTGGAGAAGTCCTCTCCAATGACCCTGCAGATATAGCTTTTGCGGTCAATATGATGTCCGCTGTATGTACGGCATTTGGTGCCTTTCTTATCGCCCGCATTATCATTATGCTGGGTAAACTCTGTCTGGTTGGCAGAGAAGGACAGACAACCGGAGCACAAAACACAACCCTTGCACTTGCTGGTATTGTCGGCGGTCTATCGATGGCATTCTGCTCATCTATCTGGTTTAGTGCCGTAGAGGGAGAGGTATATGCGATGTCGACCTTCTTTACAGTGATAACCCTATGGTCTGCGATAAAATGGTATACCCTACCTGATACACCACAGACAGACAAGTGGATCGTATTGACCACCTACTTGGCAGGACTCTCTATAGGTGTTCACTTATTGAGTTTGCTGACTTTTCCCGCATTAGGCTTGCTCTACTACTTTAAGAAATATAAAAATCACAATATCATCGGCGGCGCCTTGGCCTTAGTGGGTGGAGCAGCTATAGTTCCATTTGTCCAGAAGGTTATTATCGTGGGTATCCCTACCCTATGGAAAAACCTTGAGCTTCCGATGGTCAACTCCTTTGGATTGCCCTTCCATTCAGGTCTTGTTGTTGCACTTTTATTAATAGGAGCACTGACATTTTTCTTACTCAAGTGGAGTCACAAAACTGGTCGCTACAATATTAACCTGATGGTGATGTGTGCCCTCATGATTGCCATCGGCTTCTCTACTATCGGCGTGATCATCATCAGAGCCAATGCGGATACACCGATCAATATGAATGTGCCGAGTGATGCGATGAGAGTCCTACCGTATCTCAATAGAGAGCAATATGGAGAAAGACCTCTCCTCTATGGACCACACTTCAATGCGAGACCTAAAGATCTAACAAGAGAAGATAGATACGGACGTGTAGGAGACAAATATGTCAAGGTCGATGAGAAACTAGATTATGTCTATGATAGTCGAGATAAAATATTTCTCCCAAGAATAGGACACACTGAGGGCTCCCGTCCACAGATGCACAAGCAATGGTACAAGACCCTAATGGGCAAAGATTATAAAGGAAAGGCGCCTAGCTACAGCTACAATCTGAAGTATATGATGAAGTATCAGATGGGCTGGATGTACTACCGATACTTTATGTGGAATTTTGTAGGTCGACAAAATGCAAAACAAGGTTACCAACCCTGGGATGTATCTGACGGACATTGGATATCTGGTATAACCCCTATCGATGAGATGCGCCTCCATAATATGGATGAACTGACCGATACGATGAAAAACCATAAAGGGACCAATAAGTATTACTTTCTTCCATTGATATTTGGTTTGATAGGTTTGTTCTTCCATCTCAGATCCCGACCAAAAGAATTTACTGCGATATTAATTCTCTTCTTGATAACAGGAGTGGGCTTGATCATGTATTCTAATCAGCCGCCTAATGAACCACGTGAAAGAGACTATGTCCTCGTCGGTTCCTTCTTTACCTTCTGTATCTGGATAGGCCTTTCCGTATTGGCAATGGCCAAGCTATTTACAGAAAAAGTAAAATTAGGCAATGGTCTCGGCGCCCTTGCAGGAGGAGCACTCGTCTTAGCCGTTCCTGCCATTATGGCCTTCCAAAACTTTGATGATCATAGCAGAATGGGGCACTATGCCTCTCGTGATTATGCCGCCAACTTTTTGAACTCAGTAGACGAGAATGCCATCATCTTTACATACGGAGATAACGATACGTATCCGCTATGGTATGCGCAAGAAGTAGAGAATATCAGAAGAGATGTCAGAGTGGTCAACCTAAGTCTTATCGCTGTAGACTGGTATATAGAAAAGCTCCGTAGACGGGTCAATGACTCTGCACCGCTCAAGCTCACTGTACCGACGGAAGCCTACAGGGGTAATAAGCGAAATCAGACCTTCGTCTTTAATCCTACCAATCCTGAAGACATGGCAACGCCTCTCGATGCACAGACGGAACTGGCCTATATAGGATCTTCTAATAACGAAAGGAACAACCAGACCATTATGCGGTCTAGAAATCTTTTCCTTCCTATAGACCACAATCGTCTTGCTGCTAATGGCTTGCTCTCTCCCACGGACACGGTTAATCTGGTGAGAAACATCAATATAAAACTACCCACAAGTGGGCAGCCATATCCAAATGGCAATGAGTACATTATGAAGGATCAACTGGCCGTACTCGACGTGATCGTCTCTAACTTTTATGATAGACCGATATACTTTGCCGTTACTTGTAAAAACGACAAGTTAATGGGACTCAATGATTATATGCAGCTAGAGGGACTTGGGTTGAGATTGATACCAAATAGAAATAGAAGCGTCAGAGAACTGGCTATCTATGGAAGTGGCCGTGTGGCAGAAGACAAGGTCTACAACAACGTTATGGACAAGTGGGCTTTTGGTGGCTTTGATACCCAGGAGACCTTTATCGACGAGAGTTATGCTGCAGAAATCCAAGCGATGAAGATCATTATGATGCGAACGACAGAAGAGTTTCTTATCAAAGGCGATAAGCAAAAAGCGTCTGCTATGGCCAAGAAGTTTTTCGCTTCCTTCCCGCATATGAACTTCCCTTACGATGATAGTGTTGTTCCATTTATAGAAACGTTTGTCGAGACAGGTGACTTAGAAGAAGCCAAAACTCACCTAGATATATTGGCTACAGAAGTCTATCAGAGAATAGTATTCTATGAGTCTCTGGATGAGTACGACAAAGAAAGTTTCAAAAACGATTTTGCCTATGCCCTCCGTGGTGCAACAGAAGCTATGAGTCTGGTAGACAAAATAGGTGATCCTGCCTTAAGTGAAAAAGTAAAAGGAATGCTCGCAGATTATGACATGTCTAAATCAGGAAGAAGATGATCATTGCTATAGGCTCCGACCACGCAGGTTACGATTACAAAATATATCTCAAGAAAAAACTAATAGAGTTAGGTCACGAAGTCAACGACAAGGGGACCAAGGGACCTGACTCTGTAGACTACCCAGACTTTGCTCATCCCGTAGCAGAAGAAGTCGGCAAAGAAGTCGCCCACTTTGGCGTCCTTATCTGCGGTAGTGCCAACGGTGTCGCTATGACCGCCAACAAGCACCAGAATATCAGAGCAGCCATCTGCTGGACAGAGGAAATTGCAGAGCTTGCACGCCAACACAACAATGCCAACATCATCTGCGTCCCGGCAAGATTTGTGGGTAAGCGTAAGGCGAGCGCGATGCTACAGGCTTTTCTTAAGACTGAATTTGAAGGTGGACGGCATCAGCGTAGGGTTGGGAAGATTGCTTGTGAGTGCTAGGATGTAGGTAGTGTAATGGCTGACTTAGCTTTTATTTTATTCCCTTGAGCCATTTAGTAGGATTTCGTTTCATATGGAAAAAACCGTAGACTTTAATCTTTTCGTCTACAATGATAAAATGTATCCCGTAAGGAAAACGTCTTATGAACTTAACTCTAACTTCTTTATATCTCTTGGAACACAAAAAAGGATTGGACTTTAACATTTCTAAACTTTCGTAGAAGCTGTTTTTCAAGTCCATACCTAACTCCAAGTTCTGATTTTCATACCACTTTACAGCTTCTTCGATATCTGCTATTGCTGCAATAGATATAATAATCTCATAACGCATCAACCTTTATTATTCAATCTAGATTTAATCTCATTCATAGAATACCATTTCATTTTGCCCGCTTTGTCAAAAGCAATTCTCAAATCCAGTTCTTCTTTCTGTGCCTGGGTAATAGCTATTTCTTCAGGCTTAAGACTGTTCCATATTTGCTCCGCTATTTCTATCCTTTCAGATGCAGGCAACTTTAATATTTCTTGTATACTCATTTCTTAATCTAATTCAATCCTGATCAGAAATAATTCTTTTTTGATCTATTATTAATGGATTTAAACGAAAAGACTCTTCATCCTTTCGTGACTGAATAACCAGTCTATCTAGTAAATCCTCCACAAGATCCCCCTATTTATCCAAATCAATCTGAATAAATCGCTTTTGGTTATCGCCATCGTTCACATATATATTCCTTACATATGAATAAACTGCGTTACGTAAATTTAAAGCATTTCGGCCAAAGATGAATCCCTCAATGCGAATCAAAGAGCAGAACAATCATATTGGTTAATGACATTCAGGCTGTTATGGATTTTTCATCTTCAATTTGAGTATGTATACACCCGCATCTCAGCTCAAATC
>CALBWK010000133.1 GCA_937969415.1 uncultured Saprospiraceae bacterium
TATCAGTCTGTTGATCAAGATCTTCAATGTGAATGTCTCCATTGTCACCAACAACCAATCTGCTATGTCCGATTTGTCTTGTCAAAAAATCATTAGAATTTTCTAACTGGGTTAATTCACTTGTACTCATATTGAGTTTAAATGGTAAAATTCCATTATCAGTAAAGCCAGAAAAATAGAAATGATTCCCTATCCATTCCCTAGGAAAGATGTGATTGATGTTATGGAGGCTGGCATCAAACTCGTATATGATTTCTCCTTCTCTAATGTCAACTAATTGAATTCTATCCCTAAATAGCCTGAAATATCGATTATTACGTACTTCGAAAAGTGAACGATTAGGATCCATCTTGTCGGTGTTACGAAGAAACCCGTCACAACCACCAACTATATGCATTGGCTGAAAGTCGGTGCCATTCCAGATATGGATAATGAGAGAATCATTTTCTTGAAGCATATACTGCTCTCCATCAATCTCGGCAAAACCTATCCTGCTAGAAACGTTGGTAGGACTCGTAACTGAAAAAAATTCTAGGTCAGAAACCTGCTCTTGTGATAGAGCTAAGAAGGGAAGTAAGCATAAAGTAATGGCTATTCTATACATGATCTATCTGATTTTATTATCTAATATACTGTATTTCTAAATAGCCTATGAGAGTCGCATCATTAACGATCTTGTTTGTTCTGCATCATTAGTATGTGTATAGTTGTCTAGTAAATGGTCTTACTACCTTCAGTAAGTAGGCACAAAAAAAGAACAGCCACTGACATTTCAGTGACTGTTCTTTTGGAGAGTGACTAATTCTCCTACCTTATAAATACTCTATTCTTTTGTTTCTTATTTTATAGTGACCTGAGTTGTATGTAACTGAGTCTCACCCTCTAGGATAAAGCCCAACTTATATTCTCCTTGTCCAAACAGATTCTTATTGATCTTTACATTATCACTCATCACTGGTAGTTGGAATTCCAATTGTCCTTCAGCATTGAAGATTTGGATCATTGTTATCTCATCACTTGTTGTAAATGACAAGTTTTCTGTTTCTGCATTAAATTCAGCAGATGTGAAGAAATGCAATTGTCCAATCGAAACAACAACAACTGATTCTGTAGAAATCAAATTCTTTGGAGTTGTCGTCGCAAAAGCAGTTGATACTGTAAGTGTAAGTGCTGCGATGATTGTTATTAGATTTTTCATAGTTGCTGTTTGTACTTATAAGACAGCAATTCTTGGCGACACTCTGAGTTGCTCCTACTACAGGGTATATGTATGAGATGACATAGACACTACAAGTCGAGAATAGTAGGGTCTATTGTGACAAGTAGTTGACATTGGCTTTGCCATCCTTCTGTAATTAACTCTGTTCTCTCATTTGTAGTGGTTATTAGAGTTTATTGGAGCTTGTTATTATTATCAGATTCCGAGAAAAGGAGTTGCCTCTGTTAAGGGTAGATATATGTAGATCTATTTTTTGTTGCCTAAGATAAAAGTTTAACCAATCCCACAAAGCCATAGTTGAGTGTATAAGATAAAAAAAGAGGCTGCCTAGAATTTAGACAGCCTCTCTTTTACTTATAGTTGATATCCTTATTTCTGGATAATAACTTTCTTAGCAGCGAAGCCAGCTTCACTTCTTACATTTAATGTATATACACCTGGTGTAAGATCAGCAACATTCATATTGAAAGTACCTTTCTGTACATCATTGTAGCTATCTGTTCTTACCCTTTCTCCACTGATATTCATCAAATCAAATCTTACAGAAGATGATACTTCCTGTAAGTCAATATTGATAGTTAGGTTATCAGATACAGGGTTAGGGAATATAGAAACACCTGCAGCTACCTCGGCACTAATTTCTTCAGTGCTAGAAGGATACTTAGGTGTAGGATTAATATCCATTTCTAACCAAGGTGTATTAGGACCCCATTCTGTAGCCAATCCACCCCAACCAATATTGAAGACATCATCAGTTGTGAAGCCATCAAATAAAGGACTAAAGTGTGCATTTGGTCTTAGGAATCTACCTGCACTCGCATAAGCAAAGTTAGATGCGCCATGATAAAGAGCACTTCTATCTGCAGATAAGGCAGAAACGATATCTACTGGTACCTGTGTTGCTGGCTGGATAGCCAATACAAGCACATAGTAGCTGTCATCCTCAAGGGCTAATGGCTTGAAGTTAGCATCTTGTGTTAATTCAGCATTGCCATCTGGTCCAGCTTTTACAACATCAAAAGTGATGTCCTCCCAGTTTATAGGATTACCATCTATATCCGTTACATTTTGACTAATTGGAATTCTAGAACTGTTAAACCCAAATACATTACCAACTACACCGACAACTTCTGTATCTCTAGGATCGATATTATAGTTACTAGGATCTGCAGGTGCCCCAGCATCTGCACCAGTTGGTCCTAGTGGGAATGAAAATTCTCCTGGTGTCCACTTAAGAACATAGGCAAAGATATTTCCAGAGTTTGTAGCTCTATTTTGAATACCAAACCTTACAGTATTTAAAAAGTGACCTTGACCACTTGGTATGTACATAGGATAAGCCATCGCCCAGTTACCATCAAAAGTCTCTGCTGGACCAGCGTTAAAGTTGGTGAACATATCTCTTAGTTCTCCATTACCCAATCTGTCTGGCACTGGTGTACTTGCCCAAGTGTTTTCTGTCATTTCGAAAACGAAACCTACAGCATCGTCTGGTGTAGTTCTAGCATCGTCAGGCGTTACATTTGTAATCCTAACGATATGCTGACCTAATTCAGAAGGCGTGTAGAAATCAGGGAATGAGATGTTTTGATTAAGGAAACAACCACCAGGCTGTGTTCCATAAGCACCATTTGTAGTCTCAAATACTTGCACTCCACCAGTTTCTGCAGTTGCTTCTACAACAGCATTAACATTATCAATACCGACATTTAATAAATCCACGTGAAGTGCTACCTCTTGAGCTTGCGACAATGGAATTTGGAACGCAGGAGCATAAGAAACGAACTGCTGACCCAACTCGATATCGTGATAGCCAGGTAAGTTCAATAAGGCTACATCATCAATTGTACACTCATACAAGTTACCCACGTGTAAGAACTGTAACTTGATGCTATTCTGTCCATTATATGTACCAATAGGAATTCTCTTAGTCTGGAAGTACTCAACGAATACTGATCCAGTGAAATTCTGACAAGGCGCCTCAGGCATAGGGTAGAATTCTGATGTTGGAACCTGTCCAGAATCTCCACCAGCTGATACATTGAAAGTATCTGGCCAAGAAACACCGTCATCCCAAGAAATAACCAAGTTTGTTAAACCATCAAAGAAGAAATCATATAAGTGATTAAACTCTACAACTAAGTTTTCAGTAACTGCAGCAGGATCGATTGGAATTGTAGGACTAATAAGTCTTCCGTTACAAGAACCTGTAAATACGTCAAATCCTTCACAACCACCATTTTGATTGTCAAAGAAGTATCCAGCTGTAGGGAATGAAGCATAACCATTACAGTTAGAGCCACCTCTATCTAATCTACCGTTGTTTTCAAATATCCATCCGTTTCCGTTTGGAGAATCATTCTCTGCAACCCAATCACCAAGACCATTACTGAAATCTCCTTCTCCTGAGTTAGTACCCCAGATATATTCTGGACCAAAGTCTTGAGTACCACATACAAAGCCTGTACTGGCTGAAATTTCAACACCTTGACCTACAACTCTTAGGGTCTGGCAAGTTTCATAAGATAAACCGATTACAGGAATTGTAACTTGCTCACCGTCACCACTGTCTCCAATAGCCATTGCAGGCGGGCCTTCACCCGGGACGTTGTTACAGATGATAGCAACATTTCCATTTCCTCTTTGAATATTAAGAGCTTTTGTACCAAACTGGCAATCACCTCTATCGGCAATACCCCAGTTGAAACCTAAATCATCCAATGTACTAGAACAGGCATCTGTTGTAACACCTTCACTATCATTGATAAACTCAGCTGTACCAACTAGCGTAGCAGGAAGTGTACCTCCCCATCCAACAACTGGCAACATCTGATAAGAGCCTGCTATTTCAGCTGGTGCCGTAACGATAAGCGTATTAGGCGTCTGACCAAGCAAGGCTGAACTAAAAAGTAGGAATAGTGACATTCCTAAAAGTGTAAAATTAAATTTCATACGACTTGAATTTTTTAAATATTAGAGTGGCTGAACCACAGTTTTGAGTGTCTTAATTAATCGATTTTTTTTAATCGAAGCTAAATTAGCAAAAGAATATGTTGATTTATGTCCGTCAGGATAAAATATGATGGAATTAAAGGGCTGCTGTTCAATAGGTTAACTCGCTCATTTTGACTACGTCTATACCTTTCTTTTTGCAAACTGCTGCTCCTGCTTGATTAGCTATCTCCGCCATTTTTGCAATAGATAGACCATCTATAAGTGTCTTGACTAAGGTGCTCAACACAGTGTCTCCGGCACCACTGACGTCAGGATGTGAGATGATCTGTCCTTGGATAATACCAGTTTTTTGGGTTATTGAGTCTTTGTAATAAATGCCTTTTTCAGCCATCGTAACTACCGTATAATGGGGGTTTCTCAAGTCTAATTCCTTGATAGCGAGGCTTATAGAGGCTTCGTCTGGGAGTATGTTATAACCTGCAGCTTGAGACAGTTCTTTCAGATTAGGTTTAAAAATAGTACAGTCAGATAGGAGCTTAAAGTGTGATTTTTTGGGATCTACGACGATTGGAATGGATTTTTCCTTGCCTAATCTCTGGATATAATTGATAACCTCTGGTGTGCATAACCCCTTATTGTAGTCTTGTACGACTATGGCCTCTATCGATTGACTGGCAACTACCGAGTTAATAAAGTCAATAATCTGCTCAACTATAGGTGTAGATATTTCTTGAGTAACCTCTCTGTCAAGTCTGAGATATTGCCTGAATTCCTTATCGACTATTCTACTCTTCAATGTGGTTGGCCGATCTGGGGTAGTTATTAGCTTAAACTGATGTAGAGTTCTTTCACACAACTGCTTCAGGATCTTGCCTTCTTGATCTTCACCAATTACGGCTACAAGTATTGGATTAAGGCCTAAAGAAAGTAGATTACGTGCTACATTGCCGGCTCCTCCAAGTCTATCATCAATATGAGTTTGTTCTATAAGTGGAACATCTGCTTCTGGAGATTGGCGAGTATGGTTGCCGATGTGATATCTATCAAGCATTAAATCTCCTACAACAAGTATGTTTTTTCTACCCTTAATTTTTTAAATTATTTATTGGTCCCAATATAGAAGTAATCAAGCACTAAGTTCCTCTATCAATGGGTCTAGTGTGACGTTCATTTCTCCTATTTTTTCTATTATTTGCTGAGACGTTTTTATAGGAGTTGATATGATCTTCTCAATACATTCTGCTAGCTGATTAGGAGTATCTATGACGTATATGTACCCTTCTTTTTTGAGATGTCTTGCCATAGGGTAGTGCTTGATATGAGGACCTATGACGGTCTGTACACCGTGGGCTAGGGGTTCAATAATACTATGAGGACCTTTGCTAAATCCTCCACCAACATAGGCCACGGCACAATCTGCATACAAGTGCTTAAGATCCCCTAGTGTATTGATAATCAACACCTTGTGAGGGATTTTATTTCTCTCTAATTCTGAATAGAGACTGTATCCTGTCTCTAGTGCTGAGGTGATTTTTCTCATACTTTCTGAATCGATATCGTGAGGTGCAACGAGATGATTGTAATCAGGAAAGGCCTTCATCATTAATACCATAATTGGCACTTCAGATGACAATAAGCTACCATAAGCGATGGTATTATTTGACTGAATCCATTGTAACTTGGGTATATTTTTCTCTAGATTTTCTAGAGCCTTATTTATTCTCGTATCGCCAAAAGGGTGAATGTTATTAAAACCATTATCCTCGAGAATTTTTGCAGAATCAGTATTATGACAATATAGACCTGTCGCAGACTTAAGTAAGCTCTGGAAGGCAGATATCTTAAGCATAAAACTATCTCTGTTGATGTGAGTACTGGTGAAGTAGTAGGGGATGCTCTTTTCTTGAAGTAGACCTAAAAAATTAAACCAAAATTCATATTTGATAAAGACAACCTTGGTAGGTGCAAGATTTTCAATGCACTGTAACATCCTTGATCTATAGTCTTTAGGCAGATAAAACTTATATATCCGAGGATTATCAAAATGCAAGTTCTCATAACCGGAAGGAGAAAAGAAGCTGATATAGAGCCTGTTTCTAGGGTTTTCTAAGAGCTTAGCTACAATGGGTTTGGCCATCTCATATTCCCCATAAGAGGCACTATGTATCCATATGCGATTCTTACCTTCCCATTCACGGGGCATCTTTAGTGCGGGTTCGTATCGCCTGCCATCATACCACCTTCTTGCTTGGTCGTGACCAAGCAATGCAGCAATCCGTATCATCACATAATATAGAGCTATAACTAAGGAGTATAGAAAGAGCATCTGATTAGTAGAATACTTCTTCATCGGTCCTAGAACCGCTCTTGATTATGGGGATAAACCACTTCGCATCAAAAGAGATGAGTATGTCTAGTCTTGAATCTTCTGGTCTTAGCCCAGTATCAAAATTGATACTTCGGACAGGATTTGTAAATCCTTCGAAGATGGAAATTCCTAAGGCATAATTAACACTCCTGTTCTTACCCAAGTGATGGTAGGTCAAAGTTTGCTTGAGCGCAGGACCTCTTGATAATCTGTCATAACCTTTTGAATAATCTGCTCTTATTTGGCCGATATTATCCGAGTCATTTTGAAGTCGTATAAAGTGCTCTAATACACCAACCCCAAGACCCAGTGTCAAGCCCGAAGCCGGATTTTTCTTCCCTGAAATAAGTACTTTGTTAATGTATGCACCGACATAGAACCCCCGGCGCCTTAGAAATATATCACCCGTAAATCCATCAGTACCTAACAAGGCTCCATTTGAAATTCTCAATGGTGCCAAGACATCCTCTTTGACACGATCTCCAAATTGGATCTGAGTTTCTAGACCTATAAATCCATTGAGCTTAGAGAGATAATAATCCAATGAAAAAGTAGTCGCAAAATTATACCCAAACCTATCTGCTAAGTCACCGCCAGGCAACTGCAATCCATATTGAGCACCAAAGGCAATAAAGTTGTTAGGCTTACCTAATTCTGAGTCTTGGGCATTCAGTTGTAAAAATGTAGTAGTAAGGAGGATAAAAATGAAGTATTTCATAGTTTATGGATGTCGTTGTACACAAAAGTAAGCAGACCTGACAATAGAGTGTGTTATAGTTGGCATCTTGTGTTCTCTGATACCAATGTTTTTGTTTCTTAATCTAGGACAATAAACCATACGTTGTTATCATTTTTAGGAGAAGACATAATAATCGACTGGATGCAAGATCTTAAAATGGACATTAGAATGGTTGACTTAAAAGGTCAATACGATAAAATTAAACCTGAGGTTGATAAGGTACTACAAGAAGTTATTGATAGTTCTGCTTTTATAAATGGTCCATTTGTAAAGCGGTTTCAGCAGAATCTAGAGGCTTTTCTACAGGTAGAACACGTTATTCCGTGTGGCAATGGAACAGATGCCTTACAATTAGCACTGATGGCCTTAGACTTAGAACCTGGTTCAGAAGTGATCACAACCCCATTTACCTTTGTAGCAACGGTAGAGGTAATTTGTCTGCTTGGTCTTAAGCCTGTGTTTGTAGATGTAGATCCCCACACTTTCAACCTAGATGCTTCAAAAATCGAAGAAGCGATTACTGATAAAACTAGATGTATAATCCCCGTCCACTTATTTGGTCAAGCCGCAGATCTAACGCCAATAATGGCCATAGCTCAGAATCATCAACTCAAAGTCATAGAGGATACAGCACAAGCGATAGGTTGTCAGTATAAGACAAACGAGGGATCTCAATATTGTGGTACTATAGCTGACATAGGGACTTTCTCATTTTTTCCTTCTAAGAATCTTGGTTGCTATGGGGACGGAGGGGCAGTCTGTACCAATGATGCCAAGCTTGCCGAGCAAATCAAACTGTTTGGCAATCACGGTTCAAAGAAAAAATACCACTATGACTCGATTGGTATCAATAGTCGCCTAGATGGTATGCAAGCGGCTATCTTAGATGTGAAGCTGTCTCATTTGCAAGATTATACACAAGCTCGTGTCGAGGCAGCTGATAGATATGATCAGCTACTTAGTGAAGTTGAAGAGATAGCTATACCCTATAGAGATTTAAAATCGAATCACGTATTTCATCAGTACACGCTGAAGGTGCTTAATGGGAAAAGAGATCTGCTGAAGGAACAACTCACTAAGGCAGGAATTCCCACAGCGATATATTATCCATCCGCTATCCACGTACAGGAAGTTTATGCCTCCTATCACAAAGGGAAAGCTCCACTCTCAGTTACTGAGGATCTCTGCCAGTCTGTATTGTCACTTCCTATGCATACAGAACTGGACTGGGAGATGCAGAAATATGTAACTGACCATATTAAGGAGGCGCTCAAGAGCATTTAGATCCTATGAATTGGGGTCAATAGGCTCTAAACTGTAATCAAGTGCACTTTTATTTGCTAGGTCTGTCTGATAATCTTAGTTTTACGTATTAAATTAATTTTAATATAATCAGCAATGAATACCTGGTTATCCACCGGATTACTGTTTGTTTTACTATTAACATCCACAATAGGACTTTCTCAAAACCTCTTTGTTACCAAACAAAAGATTGAGCAAGAGCTAGAAGATCGGGGATTAGAGATAGAGGAGGTGTATCAACGTCTTAGAGAAGAAGGTGTAGATATGGCCTACATTGATGAAAATAATATCACCCAAGCTCAAATCGAAGTTGTCCAAGCTGTGATTTTGCAGATGGAAGAAGAAAAATCACGGGAAGAGCTCAAATTGCTAGAAGAAGAGAAAGGCATTGAAGATGGGGATGTAGATGAAGATGAGATGCTAGATGAAGACGAGTTGTCAGAAGATTTAGATTCACTTGCACTCGCGGAAGAAATGCTTGAAGAGGATGAGATAGATTTGGAATCCCTTATTTATGGCCAACAGCTATTCAGAAAAGACATATTGAGTGTCCAAGCGAGTGCTGATGAGCTAAAAGCTCCTGACTCGTACATACTTGGTCCAGGGGATGAATTGGTGGTGTCAGTATGGGGTCGCTCACACTTTGATAACGAGTACGAAATTGATGGCAACGGATATATCAAAATATTAAATGGAGCCAAACGTGTCTATCTTAAGGGCCTTTCGTTAGGTCAAGCTAAGGAGAAATTATTTAGATTCTTCAATGATTATTATGCTTTTACAGAAGGGCAGTTTGATGTAGCACTCAATTTTTCTCGTACAGTAAAGATTAGAATTTACGGTGATGTCTTTGAAAACCCTGGAGCGATTGCCTTACCAGCCTTTAATTCTGCCTTCAATGCACTTGCTGCGGTAAAAGGTACCAACGATATAGGTAGCCTTAGAAAAATACAATTACAAAAATCTGATGGTCGTGTGTTGACACTTGATGTCTACAAGTTTATGCAAGACCCTTCTATTTCTGATGAATATTATTTGGAAGAAAATGATGTAATACTTGTACCTGTGGCTGATAAAATAATCAAGTTAGAAGGTGCTGTAAGACGTCCTATGAAGTATGAATTGATAAGTGGAGAAGGCTTAAAGTCCTTGTTAGGTTATGCAGGAGGTTTCTCAGAAAATGCTTTTAAAAAGAAGATTCAGATCAACAGATTTGTTGATGATCAGATGAAAATATTAGATGTAGACTGGAGAGAGTTAGAGCGGGGTGGTAGAGAATTTGAGTTGATGCACGGAGATGTAGTTACTGTCGGTGAGATTGAGAAAGCAGCAGAAAATGTTGTAGAAATAGTAGGGGAGGTCTACAAGCCCGGTGTCTATCAGCGAAATGCTGCAATGAGAGTATCAGAGTTGATTTCTAAAGCAGGCATTACGCCACAATCTAGTGTCGAAATTGCCTTTTTGACTAGGACCAACACAGATGGAAAAGTAGAGTACAGAAAGCTCAGTTTGGAGCGGATATTAGATGATGCAGCACATCCAGATAACCTTGTACTCAATGATAATGATGTGTTAGAAATCTGGGAGAAAAGTCGATTTACAGATGAGGTAGATATCGCTATAGATGGTGCCGTGCGATTCCCCGGTAAATTCAGTTATGATGAGAGCAAATCCATTCGTGTCAAAGATGCAATTCTATTAGCTGGAGGGCTTAGAAGAGATGCATCAAATTATGCTATTATCCATCGAAATGATCCTCTTAATCCGAAGATAAAGGAGTATAAGACAATTGATGACTTAGAGAAAGTATTTACTGATGAATCGACGGAGAACAATTTTATACTTAGTCCTTTTGATAGTATCGTCATCAAGTCGAAAAATACATTTCTGGAGGAATCCTTCGTAAGGATAGAGGGAGCGGTGAATACACCAGGAGAATTTCAGTATGGTGCAAATATGACTATCAAGGACTTATTGACCTTGGCAGGGGGATTTAGGTTGGCGGCTTCGACTAATAACATAGAGATATCTAGAGTTATCATTAAGAACAACCAACCGACTAGGACGACTGTAGCTAACCTTGAGATGGATAGGGAGTTTAATGTATTGAGCAATGCAGATGGAGAGTATAGGCTAGAGCCATATGACAATATAGCGGTGAGATTTATTAAAGAGTTCCAGTTACAAAAGAGGGTGTTTATGGAAGGGGAAGTAGAGTTTCCTGGACCATATGCCATATCTATGGAAAACGAAAAGATACTCTCTATTATCACTAGGGCGGGAGGACTTACTGACGAAGCCTTTCCTGCAGGTGCCACCCTCATCCGAGGAGATCAAGACTATGGTTCTGTGGTGATAAAACTTGAAGAAATTATTAAGAACCCTAATTCAGAATTCAATTTCTTTGTCAAGAATGGAGATAAGATCTTTGTACCTAAGATAAAAGAGTTTGTTACAATTAAGGGCGCTACTAGAGCTAGAGAAGTTGTTGGAGAAAACAGTATCAATGATGGCAATATCATTCACGTTCCATTTCACAAGGGCAAAGATGCTATGTTCTATATCAATGAATATGCAGGTGGTCTACACGAGAATGCTGATAGGCAAAGAATCTTTGTAGAGCACGCCAACGGTGAAATCAAAAGACCTAGGCAAGGATTCCTCGTCAAAAGGTTTCCCAAGGTCTACCAAGGTTCTGTTATCAGTGTCGGATTCAAGTCCCTCGAGAAGAATGAAGAGGAGCAGAAAGAAGAAGTGGATTGGACAAAAGTGCTCGGAGACTCTGTAGCACAGGCTATGAGTATCCTTACACTTATCCTTTTGATTACGAGATTAGATTAACCAACTGCTTTGATGCCTGGTAGGACTTTACCTTCTAGGTATTCTAGCATTGCACCTCCGCCAGTAGAGATAAAACTCACTTTCTCTGCTAGGCCAGCTTTATTGATTGCCGATACAGAGTCACCACCACCTATCAAGGTGAATGCACCATTGGCAGTTGCTGTTGCTACGGCTTCGGCAGTTTGAAATGTGCCCTTAGAAAACTTCTCAAACTCAAATACGCCTAATGGCCCATTCCATAACACAGTACTGCTGCCTTCAATTACTTTGGCGTATTGAGCAATAGCTTTTGGTCCTATGTCGAGTCCCATCCAACCCTCTGGTATACTCATTGAGGAGTGTATAGCTGTCTCAGCTTCTGCATCAAATTTATCTGCACACAAAGAATCTTCTGGAAGGAGTAAGTCGACGTTTCTATCTTTTGCTTTTTCTAAGAGTTCTTTTGCAAGATCTATATGAGATTGTTCGACTAGAGAGTTGCCAGTCTTGCCGTTTAGTGCTTTGATAAAAGTATACGTCATACCACCACCTATAACCAGGTTGTCGCAGAAGTCTAGTAGTTTATCTATGAGTTGGATCTTGTCTGAGACCTTTGCTCCTCCAAGTATTGCTGTAAACGGACGTTGAGGGCTATTGAGTACCTTCTTTGCAGAGTTGATTTCGTCAGCCATAAGCAAGCCAAGAGATTTAGCTTCTGGCTCGAAATATTTAGCGACGGTAGTTGTAGAAGCGTGTGCTCTATGGGCCGCACCAAAGGCATCATTGATATATACATCTGCTAGCTTGGCCAACTTAGCGGCAAACTCATCATCTCCAGTCTTTTCACCTTTATTGAATCTTGTATTTTCTAGCAGCAATACACCGCCTTTTTCTAGAGTATGCGCTTTGTCGAAGGCATCTTCACCAACGGTATCCTTGGCGAATATAACGTCTACGCCTAAGACGTTAGTCAAGTGCTCCACGATATGGCGCAGACTATACTTGGCTTTATTGATACTGCCATTTTCATTTAGTTTCTTGAGCGGTCTTCCTAGGTGGGACATCAGGATAATAGAAGCACCTTGCTCTAGTACAGACTTAATAGTGGGCAATGCACGCTGTATTCTTGTGTCATCTGTAATCTTACCATCTTTATCTAGAGGTACATTAAAATCAACACGGATAAGTACTTTTTTCCCTTTTAAATTATCTAGCATAGTTCAGTTTTATGTAAAAAAATAGCTGGAACGAATCCAGCTATTTATTTTGTGTTCAGAATTTTTCTTGTCGTTTATACTTCCGTAGCTAGTTGTGCTAATCGAGCAGAGAATCCAGCTTCATTGTCATACCACGATACAATCTTCAATAATCTTCCAGATACTTTTGTAAGTCCAGAGTCAAAAATAGAAGAGTGTCTGTTGCCGATAATATCAGATGAAACGATAGGATCTTCTACATACTCAAGTATGCCATTAAGTGCACCTCTTGAGTACTTCTTAAATGCTGCATTGACTTTCTCTACAGTGATGTCTTTTTCAACAATGACGTTGAGCTCTACTAAAGACCCTGTAATTACAGGAACCCTCAATGCCATAGCAAACAATTTTCCATCTATGCCATCTATAACCTTTGTAACAGCAGCTGCTGCACCAGTTGAGGTAGGGATGATGTTTTGCGCAGCAGCTCTAGCTCTTCTTAAGTCACTGTGCGGGGCATCCTGTATTCTTTGATCTCCTGTATACCCGTGAGTAGTTGTCATACTTCCTTGTACAAGTCCCCACTTCTCTGTGATTACTTTGACAAGAGGAGCTAGGCAGTTAGTCGTACAAGAGGCGTTGCTTAAGATTTTATCAGTTTTCTTAATCTGATTATCGTTTACACCGAGCACTATAGTTTTTACTCCGCCTTTGCCTGGAGCAGAGATCAATACTTTCTTAGCACCTGCCTTGAGGTGAAGACCAGCCTTTTCCTTATCTCGGAAGATACCGGTACACTCAAGAACGACGTCTATCTTATTAGCTTTCCATGGAAGCTTAGCTGGATCTTTGATAGATGTTGCTAGAATCTTTTTTCTGCCTATCATAATGCACTTATCGTCAGCAGTAACTTTACCATCATAGATACCTTGTGCAGTATCATATTTGAATAAATGCGCTAATGTAGCATTGTCTGTAAGGTCATTGATAGCGACTATCTCAACATTTCTTTTTTGGAGTAGCTCTCTACACGTCAGTCGACCTATCCTGCCGAATCCATTAATAGCAATCCTTGTTTTCTTCGCCATTTGATTTTGTTTGTTAGTTTAATTTTAAGCGGCAAATATAAGCGAAACAACTAATACAAACCTACGTGCACCTTAAGCCAAGCTAGAAAAAGGTATTGTATAAGGTTTTGAAATTCTCAAACACAGGTACACCCAAGCTAGATGTGCTTTCTGGGTCTATAGCATCTTGGATAGCAATAACATCAATTCCTGCATTCTTTGCCGCTTCCACTCCGCTTAATGAATCTTCAATAACGAGGCACTCACTAGGTTTGTAGCCCTTGCTCTTTGATGCGTGCAAAAAGAGATCTGGTGCAGGTTTCCATTTCTGAATATCGTAAGCTGAAAATATATCATTAGGCGTAAAGTATCTATGCAGGCCTGTTACAGATAAGGTCGTTTCCATCTTTATTCTAGGGCCATTAGAAGCCACACACTTATCGATGCTCATTTGATTAAGAAAAGGTATGACGTCTGCCATAGGCTGTAGCTTATGTTCAAACACTTTTTGCACTCGAGGTCTGAAGGCTGCCTCAAAGTCAAAATCAAGAGGCCTGCCGAGCTGCTCTTCTATAAAGTCAATGATAAAGTCCATAGAAGTACCAGAAAACGTCTTATATGCTAAGGTGTCAGAAAGGTCGATACCTTGCTCCCTAATCATCTCTGCCACAACACTATTGGACAGAAATTCGCTATCTACCAATGTACCATCACAATCAAAAATGATAAGATTATAGGCCTTTTCCTTTATTGTCTCGATAGAGTCTTCCCGCATAAGGACAAAGTTTATAATTAATATACCTTTAAACCTTAGAAACGGTGATAAATATGAAGAAGACGTTATTCCTTTTGGTTGTATTGCTGGGCTTGGGAGGCCTTTATTACTTCAGCATCCAAGAGTCCGAGAAGGAGACTACGATCAAGATGCAAGACAGACAGTTCATTACCTTGGATAGGGAGGATGTTCATATCATCACTATCGACTCACCAGGAAGACCATTGATTCATTTGTCTAGATCAGGAAATGATTGGTATGTAGATCAAAAGCACAAAGTCAGGCCGAATATAATTGACAATATGTTTCTGGCACTTATGCGGATGAGTATCAAGTATATACCGTTGAAGAGAGAGAATGATACTGCTGCCGAGAGAATGGAGAAGTTTGGCCTAGAAATTAAGACCTACGATAAGAGTGGTAAAGTGTTGACGGATTTCACTCTAGGTACCAACACTAATGATGAATATGGGACTTATTTTCGGAATCGAGGTGCAGAGCAGATATATGTTATGAGCATCCCTAGCTATGATGGGGGATTAAGAAATTATTTCACACAGAATGTTGCTGCTCTCCGTGACCTTGCCGTATTAAATGAAAATGCTGAGCAGATTAAGGCCATATCTATAGATTATCCAAAAGACGTTGCAAGGTCAATGGTTCTATCTAAAACTGGCTCTCAATTCGAACTAAGTTCTAACCAATATAAAGAAGTTCAACCTGATCAAAAGATAGCTGATGCTTTCTTTAAGAGTTTTAAAAATGTATACTCAGAACAAATTATGAACAACTTTGTCCATAAGGATACCATCTCTAGTATGATACCATTTCTCAAGCTCAGCCTTGATATGGAAGAAGGTCAAGATAAATGGATAGCCTTACATCCTATCGTTGATATAGAAAGTGGTTATAATACCAGAAGAATAGAAGATGTGACGAGTAGACATTCAAAGTATTTTGTAAGTACAAGTTGGGGTGATTTCTACAAGGTGCAGAATAAGTTCTTAAGAGGCTTTTTTGTAACGCCTGATTATTTTATCAAAAAGTAATGTCAGGAAGTATTAAAAAATATTGGGCGGCAATCTTGCTTGTGGCCTTTTTACTCTTGTCAGCATTCTCAGGACCCAATTGGGGCTTTTATGGTCATCGGAAAATTAATAGGATGGCCACTTTTACCCTTCCATCTGAGCTATTTAGTTTTTATAAACCACACCTTGAGTTCTTGACAGAGCACGCGGTAGACCCTGATAAACGTAGGTATGCTTTGAAAAATGAGGCTTATCGCCATTATATCGACGTCGATCACTGGGATACAATTCCATTCCCTGCAGTACCAAGAGATCTGCGCGAGGCCTCTCTACAACACGCTGTTTTACTCTGTATCAATAATAAGGATACAACCGATGTAACAGCTTTTCTAGACAGTCCAGAGGACTTCTACCAAGACCATATTCAGTTAGATAGATACTCATTGCAAGTAGAATTAGGTCCAGAGATAACCAACTATCTGTCTATCTCGGATGACACTGTATGCACCCAGTTTATCTATGATAATAAATTTGTCAAGTACGGTGTCTTACCTTACTTCCTAGAAGATTTTTATGGCCGATTGGTCAGATCCTTTATCAATAAAGATGTTAAGGCAATCCTCAAAGTAAGTGCAGATATGGGGCACTATATAGGTGATGCACACGTACCACTACACACCTCGGAAAACTATAATGGCCAGCTAACAGATCAAATTGGCATTCATGCTTTCTGGGAGAGTCGTATTCCAGAGCTTTCTGCGGATGCACATTATGATATGCTCGTCGGTAAGGCTCAGTATATAGAGAACAAACGGGAGTACTTCTGGGATATCATAATCGAGAGCCATAAGTTATTGCCAGATGTATTGCGATTGGAAAAAGAGTTGAGAGCTTCTTTTCCCGAGGACAGACAGTTTTGTTATGATGAGCGCTTAGAGAGAACGACTTGGACCCAATGTCCAGAATTTGCTCAAGCCTATGAGGATAGCTTGGGTGGGTCGATAGAGCGGAGGATGCAAGAGTCTATAAAGGCAATCGGAGATGTATGGTTAAGCGCTTGGGTGGATGCAGGGCAGCCCGATTTGTCAGCTACGGGATTAGGCTTAGACCCTGATTTTATGAGAAAGGAAAAAGAAGAGTTGGATAAAGCATATCAAAGTGGTAACATTAACGGTCGATCACATCAGTGATATCGGAAACCACAATTAACAAATGACTATTTCTAAATTAGGTCTGGTATGTAGAGGAATGGCTATGGGTATAGCCGAGGTTATTCCAGGAGTATCAGGAGGAACAATTGCCTTCATCACGGGTATCTACAAGACACTTATCGATAGTATAAAAGCTGTAGATAAAGAGTTCCTCACGGCGGTTACCAAGTTTAGATTCAGGGAGGCTTGGGCATTGATCAATGGGCCTTTTCTGCTGTGGCTAATTATAGGGATGGCTACCGGTGTTATTGTAGGTGTCTTTGGTGTAAGCTATGTCTTAGAAGCTTACCCCGAGATCTTATGGTCCTTGTTTTTTGGCCTTATCCTAGCTTCAGTACCCTATATGCTATCAAAGTTGGAGAGACGATCACTCTCGAGTATAGTGTTACTTATTGTAGGGGCACTGATAGCTTATGGGATTACCACTATTCCTCCTTCTGAAGGGAGTACTAGTCTTGTGTATTTGTTTTTTGGAGGCGTTATAGCGATTTCTGCACTTGTTCTACCGGGTATCTCTGGAAGCTTCATTCTATTACTGATGGGGCTGTATACAACTGTTATACCAACTATCAAGTCTTTTCTCGAGTCACAACAGTTAGATGATTTTATAATGTTGGCTGTCTTTGGGATGGGCTGTATAACAGGTTTGTTGGTCTTTTCGAGGATAGTCTCTGCGGCCTTTGAAAAGTATCATGATGCCACCTTGGCATTGCTATCTGGCTTTATGCTGGGTTCACTCAATAAAATATGGCCGTGGCGTAATCCTACTCGGATATTAAATAAAGACACAGGTAATATATTGGACATAGGTCCTGATAGAATTAGCAATTTCGTCAATCAAGAAGGAATTAAGATTCTAAGCGAACAGTCTGTATTCCCTGCCAACTATTATACTGAACCCCAGGCTTTACTTTGCCATATTGCCTTCTTCATAGGCCTCATAATCATCTTCTTCTTATCTCGCATACAGGTCAAAGACTGACCCGTTACCCTCTAATCTGTACCATTTTTTACAAGGCTTAACCTGTATAGTACTAGCCTAAGTATGGACAAATAGTCTTAGTATTATATTAACATATGGTTATATGTAATAATATATTTATGCGTTATCTACTAATATTCAATAGTTTTCATATATTTGTTTATTATAATATGTAATAACCAAAACACTCATCATGATTACTAGTAGGTATTTCTATTTAGTAGCTTTCATTTTTCTTGGTTCATCATTACTCACTGGCCAGAAGCACTTAGCTAAGGCAGAGAGACAATATGAGCTTAAGGCTTTTGACTTAGCTATCGAAAATGCCAAAAAAGCCATTGAAAAAGACCCCCTATGTATTGATTGCCATCGCCTCATTGCTGAAGCTTATCGTATGATGAACAACAATGTGGATGCTGCAATTTGGTACAGAAAAATGGAGAGATTCTCAGGACTCGACAGTGATTATGCTTTCAATTATGGGTTGCTCCTTAAGAGAATGGGCCAGTATAAGAAGGCAAAGAAGTACTTTAATGAATACAAGATCGTAGACAAAGCTAAAGGTGAATACTTTGCGGCAAGTTGTGATTTTGCAGTAGAAGCTCTTTCAGAAGAAAGAGATTTTGAGCTTAATCTTTTTGGTGTGAGTTCAAAGCAAACGGATTTCGGTTGTTCTATCTACAAGAACAAAATAATTTTCTCTTCATTCAGACCAGATTTCAAAAGAAACATTTCGGCTACGGCAACCAGTTCTTTTGATGATGATAAGTGTCAGTTTTTTATAGCTGATAACAACTTTAAGTCTGATGTTAACTCTATGCAGTTCTTGCTTAAAGACGATGAGGAGACTTACAATATGGGTCCTATACATTATGCTATGGATGCGCCTATTTGTGCTGTTACGAAGCATAATTTCAAGGACGGCGAAAAGCAAATATTCAATTCTGACTTGGAATTAGGTTTATATCTAGCAGAGGTTGAACTAGATGGTTCATTTAGAAATATGGTGCCTTTCCCTTATAACGAAGCGGGATATGCAACTGGATTTGGAACGCTTAATCCTCAAGGTAACATACTTTATTTTTCATCTAATAGACCAGGTGGTCAAGGCGGATTTGATATCTATGTTTCATATTTTAAAAATGGAAAATGGACATATCCAGCTAATCTAGGCCCACAAATTAACTCTAGTGGTAACGAGGTTACACCTTTCTTTGATGGGGAGACTTTGTACTATTCTACTGACTATACTATGGGTATAGGAGGCTTAGACGTATTCAGTACGCAAGTAGTGGATGGTGAGTGGCAATCACCGCAAAATATGGGCAATGGTGTGAATTCACCAGAAGACGATTTTTACTTTATCAAGCATCCTAAGTATGACAGTTACTATCTAACCTCCAATAGATTAGGCGGCAGAGGTAGTCATGATATATACTTAGTACATCAGATAAAAAAACAAGAAGTACAGTTAGTTGATTATGCAGTTAATCAATCGGTTCCGCAGGCAATTAATCTAGATAGTGATATCGAAGCTCAAGATCGTGCCCCACTTAAGAGAAAGGTAAATTATATCGAAGTTGATAGCGATCCTAAAGTTAGTGATGCTATCAGTTCCGAGAGTAAGGTTATTACGAGTGAAAAAGTCATTAAGAAAGAGGTAACTGCAAAATCTAATATTACAACTAAGGAAATTAAGAACACTAAAGAAGAAAACACTGAGGAGGAAGGAACAGAGCTCATTGACTTCAGTAAGTTGTTGCCTCCTAAGGCTACAGATCTTAATTACACAAATAGTGCAGCCATTTCACTTGCAGGAGCAAAAAGAGTAGCTTTTGGGGAAGTGATTAGATCTAATTCTAATGTTTACTTTATACAATTAGCGGCTTTATTCCAATCGCGAGCGAATGTCAACCAATTTAATTCTTTGTCTCAGTATGGAAGTTTATATAAGGTTGAGCAGTCTAATGCAACTAAAATAAAGCTAGGTTATTTCTTCGATGAGTATGAGGCGAAAGAAGTGCTCAGACAAGTTAAAGCAAGAGGACATAAGGATGCCTTCATAACTTATGAATCACTCAATACATCTAAGTTGCAACTTGTAACAGTTGCTGAAAACAAAAATGTCAATCACAATCAATCATATTACGATGCAAGTAATTCTGGTGAAAGTTATAAAGTAAGACTTGCTTCATACGAGGATCCGATTTATTTCGATGTGACAAAGGTGAATGATATAGGTGTGATAGAGCAGTGGACAAAAGGCGAATGGACAATCTTCGTTATGAGTGGTTACAATTCTTTAGACGAGGCAGAGTTGGCTAGAGTCGCTGCTATCAATAGAGGATTTGTGGATGCTTCTGTTGTTTTGGATAGAAATGGTATCCTCCAAAAAATGAACTAACAAAATCAAGTTTATACCAAAAAAGCGCACGATTATGAATCAGTGCGCTTTTTTTATGTCTTAATTTTAGTGGAGTTTATACCCGCTTAATCATTATTGCTGAAGCGCCTCCACCGCCATTGCAGATAGCTGCTAATCCAATAGACCCTTGCTTTTTCTTCAGGACATTATTGAGTGTTACAAGAATCCTTGCACCAGAAGCCCCAAGTGGATGGCCTAATGATACTGAGCCACCCATAACATTTACCTTCTCAGTTGGTACTTCTAATAGCTTGTTATAAGCCAAAGGGACTACGCTGAAAGCCTCATTGACCTCGAAGTAGTCTACGTCTTCCACTGTCTTACCAGTAGTCTCTAAGAGCCTCTCAGTAGCCTTTGTTGGAGCTGTAGTGAACCATTCAGGCTCGTGAGCTGCATCTGTAAATGCAACGATCTCTGCTTCAGGAGTGAGTCCATATTTCTTGACAGCCTCTTCACTAGCCAATATGAGAGCGGCTGCTCCGTCATTTATTGTAGAAGCGTTGGCTGCTGTGACTGTGCCTTCTTTACTGAATGCTGCTCTCAGTTTAGGGATCTTTTCAAATTTCACCTTTTTGTATTCCTCATCTTCGTCCATAACTATAGGGTCCCCCTTTCTTTGAGGGATAGAAACAGGCACGATTTCATCTTTAAACCAGCCTTTCTCAGTACTTTCTGCCGAAAGTTTGTACGAGTTAATTGCATAAGCATCTTGTGCTTCTCTGCTGATGTCGTACTTCTCAGCAGTCTTGTCTGCGCAGAGCCCCATTATACATTCATTGTATACGTCAGTGAGACCGTCTTTTTGCAAGCCGTCTACTAAGGCTCCACTGCCATATTTGTAGCCATATCTTGCATTAGGTAAGTAAAAAGGAATTTGAGACATATTTTCCATTCCACCTGCGACGACTACATCCTTATGACCAAGCATAATACTTTGTGCACCAAACATTACAGCTTTGGCCCCAGAAGAGCAGACTTTGTTGATTGTTGTGCACGGCACTGTATTTGGAATTCCGGCAAATATTGAAGCTTGTCTAGCAGGCGCTTGGCCTAAATTCGCTGACACAACATTACCCATAAACACTTCTTCCACTTTATCAGGATCTAGTTTGGCTTTAGCTAGAGCGCCTTTTATGGCTTCTGCGCCTAATTGGGTCGCTGTAATGGTAGAGAGTTGCCCACCAAAACTTCCTAAGGGAGTTCTTATAGCAGATACAATAAATACTTTTTTCATAATTTCTGACTTAAACTAGTTTTGTGCAAGTATGGTAAAATCTTTGTTAAATAAGCAGTAGAGAAGACTTTTCTCTTCCCTATAACGTCTTAGTTATGTCTAAACATGTTCAACGATGAAAAAACTGATTTTAATACCTATTTGTTTAATGCTATCTCTAGGCGCTTATAGTCAAGCTATGGCAGATGATAGTTCTAGCGCTGCTAAGGCTTATCAAAAAGAGTATAATAAGAACATAAAGCTGACTAAAATCAATGGCGTCTATATACCGGGTTCCTTAGAGGAAGCTTTTTCCCGTTTAGAGAAATTGTCTCCACCAGCGTCTATTGCTAAGTTTCAAACTGGTGAAGAATCTATCGTTGCTAAAAAATTACATTACGGAATAGGACGATGGATGATAGCAAACTGGAACTTCTTTGGAGGTTCTAGATTTTCTCATTTGCTTAAAACTAAAGGTATTGTTCATCCTGATGATATGGCACAATTTGTTATCAGAACTTTCCATAGACACTTGAATAACAAGGCATTAGATGAAGAAGCCTTAATCGATGAGCTATCCATTTCACGTAAGAAAACTACTCAAGAGGTTTTGGGCTTTCAGACAAAGGACAATCATTAAATAAGTATCAACTTTTGTTGTTTTAAGGTGAGTTCACGCGTATTTATGCCGAGGACTAGCTGCTGACTTCCATTTTTTTCGCTTCGTTTCCGAGATTAATTAAATATTTGCACTCCTTTTTGAAAAGTCATCTACACATTATATATACCTATGGCAAGTAAACTATTGATCGTTGAGTCACCAGCAAAAGCTAAGACGATAAACAAATATTTAGGAGATGACTTTATCGTCAAGTCAAGCGTAGGGCACATTCGAGATTTAGATAAAGGCAAAAAGGGTATAGACATTGAAAATGGATTTGCCCTTAGTTATGTCGTATCAGAAGGCAAGCACAAGGTTGTAAAAGACCTAAAAGCCACGGCAAAGAAAGTAGAAGAAGTATGGCTCGCAACGGATGAGGATCGAGAAGGAGAAGCCATTTCATGGCATTTGTGCAAGGTGCTTGGTCTTGACGAAACCAATACAAAACGTATTGTTTTCAGAGAGATCACTAAGAAGGCTATACAGAATGCCATCCTGCAACCACGGAATGTAGATCTCAATATCGTGAATGCGCAGCAAGCAAGGAGAGTCTTGGACAGATTGGTAGGTTTCGAATTATCGGAGACCTTATGGAGAAAGATCAAGCCTAAGTTGTCAGGAGGACGAGTCCAATCTGTAACTCTTAAGTTAGTCGTAGAGCGAGAAAGAGAAATAGAGGCACATGAATCAAGACCTTTCTATAAGGTCGTCGCCGTCTTCAATGTTAAGAACGAAGCTGGCAAGATGGTCGAGCTGAAAGCCGAACTCAAGGATAGATTGACCACACTCGAAGAAGCGCAAGCGTTTTTAGATGCACTTAAGGGTTCTGCTTATAAGATCAAGGATATTAAAGTAAAGCCTGCTAAGAGAAATCCCCCCGCACCATTTACAACTTCTACACTACAACAAGAGGCAAGCAGAAAGTTGTACTATAGTGTTAGTCGGACGATGCAGATAGCTCAGAGACTTTATGAGGCAGGTCATATCTCTTATATGAGAACAGATTCTACCAAGTTAAGTGATCAAGCATTATCCAATATCGCTCGTGAAATAAAGGCTAAGTATGGCGATCAATATTATGAGCCACGAAAGTTTAAGACTAAAGGAGATAATGCTCAAGAGGCTCACGAAGCCATCAGACCAACTTTCTTTGAAAATGCTACCGTAGAAGGGGATGCAGATATGCAGAAGCTCTATGGCTTGATATGGAAGAGAACTGTAGCTTGCCAAATGGCATCAGCAAAACTCGAAAAAACCAAAGTCGAGATCGAAGCTGATAACAATGCCATTTTCAATGCGGCAGGAGAGGTACTCACTTTCGATGGATTCCTTAAGGTGTATATGGAGGCGAAAGATGATGATGACGATCAGGAAGCAGCAGGTATCTTACCTCCCTTGAAAGTTGGTCAGGTGCTTGATATGGTTAACATCCAAGCGATTGAGAGATTTACACGACCGCCATCAAGATATACTGAAGCAACCTTAGTAAAGAAACTCGAAGAGTTGGGCATAGGAAGACCTTCTACTTATGCGCCGACGATCTCTAAGATTATGGAGAAATCGAGAGGCTATGTGTCTAAAGAAAAAAGAGATGGTGTAGAGAGGAAGTACAATATTCTAACGTTACAAAATGATGTTGTCAAGACGGAAGTACATTCTGAAATGACTGGTGCCATCAATAATAGACTCTACCCAACGGATATGGGTAAGATGGTTAGTGATTTTTTGAGTGAATACTTTAAGGACATAATGACTTATAGTTTTACTGCAGAGATCGAGGATAAGTTAGATGAAATTGCCAATGGTGCTGAGGATTGGTTGCAGATGGTAGAAGAATTCTATGGGCCTTTCCACGAGACAGTAGCTAAGACGATTGAGAATGCACCAAGAGTTAAAGGGAGAAGAGATCTAGGGCTAGATCCTAAGACAGGATTTACGGTTTTGGCTCAAATGAGTCGATATGGACCTGTCTGTCAGATAGGAACAGTCGAAGAAGTAGGCGAAGAATGCAAACCACAATTTGCAAGTCTCAAGCCCGGCCAATCTCTGGAGACCATTACATATGAAGAAGCGATGGAACTCTTCAAATTGCCTATAAACCTAGGCATATATGATGGTGCGGATATAATGGTCAAGTCGGGTAGATATGGAGCTTACATCAATCATAATGAAAAGAACATTACGATTCCTAAAGGAGAAGATCCTCTGACTTTGGTTTTTGAGAGAGCTGTACAACTTATCGAGGATAGAAAGATTTTGGATGCACCTATCGCGAGTTATAAAGGTGATGAAGTCACGAAAGGAAAAGGTCGATTTGGACCTTACTTGAAGTATAAGGACTTCTTCATTAATATACCAAGAAGGTATAATCCCAATGCCTTGACGCAAGAGGAAATATTTGAACTTATCGAGGCTAAGATTGAAAAAGAGGCTAACAGGTATATCCAACAATGGCCGGAAGATAATATCGCTCTAGAAAATGGACGATGGGGACCTTTTATCAGATACAAGAAGAAGTCATTTAAGATCGGTAAGAAGGAAGATGGAGAGCGATATACTTCTGAAGAAGCCAAGGAAAAATTTACTCTAGAAAGAATCAAAGAAATTCTAACCGAGGAAGGCGTAAAACTTCCTAAGAAAAAAGCACCTAAAAAGAAGGCGACTGCTAAGAAAACTACAGCTAAAAAAGCAACGACAAAGAAAACTACTGCGAAGAAAACCACAACTAAAAAGCCAGCCGCTAAGAAGAAGTAGTTGGGTTAGTTGATTGTTGTTCAAGGAATTGCACTAGGGATTGAGCGACTTGCGCTGAGGCTGTTCCTTGGCCTAGTTCCTTTCGGATGGATTTGTATTTTGTACTCGTAGCTTGACGATGTTCTAAAGTTTTCATTTTCTGAAAGTATTCATGCAGTGCTAACTCATTGAAGGCATCTTGGAGTAACTCGGGAACAACCTCGTTTTGCGCAATAAGATTTACTAAGGAAATATACTTCGTTTTGACAAGTCGCTTGGCGATCATAAAAGATAATGGACTGGTCTTGTATATCACAATTTGAGGCACCTCGAATAAGGCCAATTCCAAGGTAGCAGTCCCACTGCTGCTTATTGCAAAATCAATAGAGCGCATTACTTCATAAGGCTTGTCATAGACGATGTCTATATTAGGTGCATATCTATCAATGGTATTCAAGTAAAAGCTGTTAGGTATATGGCTGACCCCAGCTATGACAAAAGAATACTCTTTTTGAGAAGCGGCAAAGGTGAGAAGTGTAGGTAAGTGTTTTTCTATTTCTTGTTTTCTACTTCCCGGAAATAGTCCTATGCGTTGGACTTCTGCCGGTATATCACTTTTGTTTTCTGGAATAATTTCCACGAGAGGATGCCCTACGTATTGACAAGGGGTGTCTAGATTCTTATAGAAATCTCTCTCAAATGGTAGAATGACAAAAAACAAATCTGCTTTGTCTCTAAGTATTTT
>CALBWK010000134.1 GCA_937969415.1 uncultured Saprospiraceae bacterium
ATAGAACAACTTCCATTAGTTAGGTCAAATATAATTCTTATTTCCAGTTAAGACCAAAAATTATTTGTCAAATTTTTAATCAAGCAAAAGAAAGGTCATCAGTCGTCATTTCAGCAAGATATTTTCTTTTTGATCCTTAAGATTTATTAGTTCCTTTTTCACAACTTGAGATTCGCTTTCTAGAGACATTATCAACCTCTGCATATAGGATAACGTATTCAGTACATCATTTTTAGTAGAAACGATTTTCTTTTGTACAATCCAATCGGATATTAAATTATCAAAAAAGAAGTCAGTAAAACTATTGAACTGAATAGGGTTCAAATGAATCTCAATATTATTCTCTCCCAAATCTGACATCTCTTTTAGAAACAGATTAAGTCTATGTCTAGCTACCGGCAATAGCCTGATAGCCTCATCCATAGCCCGCTTTTTGGCATATTTAGCTTGTCGATCGTTGTATGACACCCATTCACCCCAATCACTTGCTCTATTTAAAGCTGCAATAATTCGTTCTATCGCTTTAATTGATTCATGACCACTAATCAGAGCTTCATCTATCTCCTTGTTAATGGCAATATTTAGATCTAATTTTTCTATAATCTTGAGATAGTCTTCTCGGAGCTGTAAGTCCGGTCCACTCAAAATCTCATTCTGCCTGAGTTTTTTAAGTTGGAGCAGTTTATTTTGGATTTCTGGAAGCCTGAGAGATTTCTTTTTTAATAAATTTCTTTCGTACTCCATCAATTCTACCTCTGACCTCAACTGTTTGTACTTAAGAGACAACTCCAAATACTCTTGTCGTTCCTTTTCCAGCTGCTGCTCTTTACTACCTAATGTCTTGTAAAACAGCGCTTTAACTCCAATTTTGTCTAACTCATCAATATCTCGAAGCTCCTTATCGAGCTGCGTATCCATTAATTCAATCTTAGCATAACTTGCTTGTAGCTGCGTATTGATTTCAGTTAGATGCGAATTGACCTTTTTGAGAATTTCTAACTCCCCTATTGTCTCTTGTATTTGAGACTGTATCTGTGATAATTCTTCCATCTAAAATTATAGTAATCGAGTTCTGTGGAACTTTATTTATACATAACTTGTCTTGCAAATTAGTTAGTTTTATAAAAATCAAAAGATTAAAATTAGATGGGAGTTCTTAATGATCTGAAAAACATATTCTTTGGAGCAAGTGCCTTAGGAAAATCAGCAACTGAAAAAGCGACTGATTTTGTCAAGGAAGAAGGCGATGAAATTCTAGAAAAGGCAAAAGACTTAGCTGGCAAGTCAGGTGAAGCCATCTTGGAAAAAACCTCAGGACTTAAGGAGTCTTTAGTTGACAATTCCTCAGAATGGATAGAAAAGACAAAGAGCGGCCTTGAAAAAATAGGTGATGAAATTGCTGATAACCCTCTTACTCAAAAAATAGGGTCTACAACAGAGGATATTGGGTCAAAGGTTATGGATAAAGGCGGTGTAATTCTCGAAAAAGCAGGTGAAATATCGGAAAACGTGGGAGAAGTAGTGATGGAAAAAGGCTCTGTATTAATGGGAAAAGGGATGGATGTCAGTGAAGATGTCGGAAGTAAAGTCCTCGAAGCCAAGGATATAGTTATGGAAAAAGCAGGTGAGGTAAAGGATCAACTTGCTGTCAAACTAGAAGATACGATGCAAAAGGCAGATGAGTGGGCGGCTAATGAAAAAGCAAATCCTAAGCCAGAGTTTGCGGAGGATACAATAGATGCTAGCGGTTCCCTATTAGAAGGTACAGACGACTTCTTTTCTAAGGCCGATAAATTTGCAAGTGGAGATTATGGTGCTTTTAGTGAAGGGAAGATGGAACTTGATGAGAGCACTAAATCAGTAGCAGCCCCTAAGAAATTTGAAGAATTGCCTCCCGCTACAGGTTTTGATGACCTAGATGGCGATGGCAATGAGCTTATAGATGATGCTATCATAGAAGAATAGCTAGGCAGCGGAAAAGTAATTTTTCGTATCATATAATTAATAGGATTCATTTAATGTCCCCACTCAGTTTGAATAATTTGACTCAAAAGCAACTTATCGCTTCATGTATGGAGGGAGACAGGTATGCTTGTAAGCAGTTATTCGACTTATACTCTGCCAAAATGATGGCCGTTTGTTACAGATTCGCTAGAGACCGAAACGAAGCAGACGACATCCTCCAAGAAGGGTTTATAAGGGTATTTACGAAACTACATCTGTACAGTGGTACTGGATCCTTTGAGGCGTGGATGAAGAGAGTGTTTATCAATATGGCTATCAAGTACAGAGAAAGAAATATCACAAAACACAACTTCTCTGAGATTGACAATCTGCACATTATTGATTCTGCACCTACTGTTATAGAAGAACTTTCAAAAGAAGAAATTTTAAGGGTCATTCAGGAACTCCCAGATGGATACAGGACAGTATTCAATCTGTATGTTCTCGAAGGTTACAGTCATAAAGACATTGGGCAAATGTTGAATATCGGTGAAAGCACCTCAAGATCACAACTTGTGAAGGCGAGGAATCTTTTGAAACAGAAATTACTTAACGAGATCAAACTAGTAAGTTGAACATTTTTGACAGAAATATAAAGAAGAAGCTTTACGACGCTGAGATGCCTGTATCAGAAGGTATGTGGGAAAGTATAGAAGCTCAAATACCGGTAAAGAAGGAAAAGCCCAAATATTGGATGCTACTATTGGTAATGCTTTTTGCACTGCCATTCCTTTTATATCCACTAAGTAAAAGTGGAGAGCAAAATGCTGAAATGCAGCCTGATTCAGAAAGAATCATCGACACGGCGGACAATAGCAACTCAAATAATAGCAACACAAATAATAACGACTCAAATAACTCTACCACTAGCTTGGACAGAAGTGAGTTAGCTGAATTGGGTGCCGAAAAAAGTGTAACAGTTTTTAAAACTCAATCTAATTCGAATTCTGTCCCATCTTCGAATACAACAATTGAGGATCAAGAAAACAAGAATTCTATCCAGACGAGTAGCACTAAAAGAATCAACCAACAAGCGGCCACCACAATATCAGGCTCTACTAAGCCAGTTGACAATTCTTCTTTAGGTAAGACCCTTAATAGCTTAGTCTCCCCTATTCTTTCGGAGGCAGAGTCTAGCGGATTCAACTCGAGTAACAGCAAAAAGAAATTAAAATTTCTAAAAAAACCAATTGCTGCTAGCACAGACTCTGAAGGCTCTACATCTTCTAATAACTTTAAGCTTATAGAGAAACTGAGAGTATTCCAAAGTGCCACAACTTTAAAGAGAGCAACTGCAATTGGAAATATTTTTAATGAAAATAGCTTCAGCTTAATCAACTACGACAGGCAAGAAGATATAGGGAGATTGCTGCGACTTAAAAAAGCATCTCCAGTTTGTCCAAGCTTTCAGACTTTCAGATCTGGAATCTATTTCTACGCAGATTACAGAGCAGGCTTAGTCAATCAACAGCTGGAAAATAAATCTAACAATCAAGAAATTGATGATCTTATAACTCAACGTAACCGAACAGAATCTGGCGCACTTTCCACTAGTATAAATCTTGGAATTGGGAAGAAATGGAACAGTGGTGTCTTGTTGGAATCAGGTTTGAACTTTGATGCTATCACGACTACCTTAAGTTATTTACAGCCAGGTGGCACAATCATAGTCATTGATTCTATGCCTCCAATCACTATGGACACAATCTCAACTAGTGCTCAAATGGTGAACTCTAAGAACAGATTTAGACAACTGAATATTCCAGTGAATCTTGGTTATGAGATTACACTAAATGAAAGGTATAGCATCGCAGCTAAAGCAGGTGTTTTGGTCAATTTGTCCTCATCCAACTCAGGTCAAATTGTTGATAATAATGGATTGTTAGCCTACGATAGCTCAGACAGAATTAACAGTCTTTACAAAACCAATCTCAACCTCAGTTATACAGGCGGTATTGATTTTCTTGTAGAGGCAACACAAAATATCTCTGGCTATGTTGGCCTCAGCGTCAATTACTACCCAGATGATTTTAGTTTGAGCACCTATGCTATCAGGCAATCATATTACAAATATGGGATGACAGCAGGTCTAAGGTATAGGTTATAATTCTTGAGATCTTAAGTCTAAATTTTTTGTAATTAGATTAAGCTTTTGAGGTCAGCTGGAGAATATTCCACAGACTTTAAAACTTTTCCATCAGCCTTTCTATATACTATAAACTCAGAACCACGTTCTACTATATTGGATACGGTACCGTCTTTGGCGGAATAGTGCGCTTGCGTCGCTTTGGCGATTTCGATGGACTTACATGTTTTACTCATATTAGATCTATGTACTTCATCGAAAAGTGACTTAAACCTATCCTGAAGGCCAAATTCTAATATGGCACCTGACAAAACATACTGAATATCACAAAGCGCATCCGCCACCTCGACTAGGTCGTTTTGTTCTATTGCTTCCTTCAGTTCGTTAAGTTCTTCTTGCAATAGGTTAACTCTGAGTTCGCATCTTTTTTTTGCAGGTATCTGTGGAACGCCGACTACAGGCAACTCAAAAGTGGTATGGAATTCTGCAACGTCATTGAGCGCATTAGGCTCTGAAATCTTATTCATAATTTATTTTTTAGCATTTTCATAAAAGCCCATTAGGTCCTTAGCAATAGCCTTGGCACTAAAATAACTTTCTATATGGGCTCTTGCGGCAACTTTAATCTCACTAATATTAATCTGATTGAGTTGATTAATTATCCTTATTAGTTCTGTTTTATTTTTGAAGACAATTCCATCTTCCAAATCCTTTACACCTATACCTTCAAATCCTTTTGGTGTAGACAAGACTAATTTTCCTAGAGCCATAGCTTCAAGGATTTTCACTCTAATTCCACTTCCAGAAAACAAAGGTACCAAGATCATATCCATCTCATTCACATAGTCTCTAGCGTTCTCTACTTTTCTATGAACTGTAACTCCTGGTGTGTTCATATTTAAGAATCTTGGCGGCATATTTCTCCCACCAATATGAAATTCTAATTGTGAATTGTCTTCAGAAATTAAAGGCCAAACTTCATTTAAAAACCAATCTATGCCTTCGAGATTAGGCTGCCAATCTAGTGATCCCAAAAACCCAATCTTAGACAACGTACTAGGAGATTCAACTGGGTTATACTTGTCCATATCTAGACCAACAGATACCACTTTAATTTGGGCTTGCTCTCCCCTATCCACAAAATGATCAGCATCGATCTGTGTGATGGGTAACAACATATCATAGGTACTTTGTGTCGATTTCTCAAATTTAGATAACATTCTAGCACAATGCCCCAAGTACCAGCCTTTTAACCCAGTTGCTTCTGAGGACAAGTTCCTCCAAATCTCACTCTCTACATTATGCGATCGCAATGAAATCTTAGCAGTAGATGCCTTTCTAATCGTGGCGACATAAGGAACCATATACAGTGTCTCCAACTGGACTATATCGAACTGCTCTTGCTCCAACTTTTGCTTCAATTTGTCCTCAAGTTCTTGAGATATAAAACGGTCAATGTTATAGGACATACCCGCAATAAGGCATTTAAGAGCGGGCAGAAGCTTAATACGTGTATCGATATCAACTGTCTCAATGCTCGAAAAATGACTCAGTTCAGCAGGTGTTTCGCTAAAGGATACATAGTGCTTCTGTGTATTGAGCGCAAGAAGATGCAACTCACATCCTTGTTCTACAAGCCCTTTACTGAGGGTGTGTATGGCAATCACCTCCCCATCAGTAAGTGGAAAAGGTACTTTCTTGGTGAGCATTAGAATCTTCACAGCCGCGAAAGTAAGGCAAAAGGTCAAAAAATAGGCACGACAACAAATTAGACATTTTACATATAAATTGTCTAGATTCGACTTGTGCTAAGAGCAAGCAATATTTGGAAATCGTATGAAGACCTTGATGTCTTAAGAGGGGTAAATCTAGAGATCGCAGGACCTAGTATCACTAGCATCGTCGGAAAGTCCGGAGCTGGTAAAAGTACCTTACTGCATATACTTGGCACACTCGATCTAGCTGATCAAGGTGTAGTTGAAATATCGGGTGTTGCCATCAATAAAATGAGCAAGAAGGAACTTGCTGCTTTCAGAAATGAGAAGATTGGCTTTGTCTTCCAATTTCATCATTTAATACCGGAATTTACAGCTATCGAGAATGTCTGTATCCCTGGGTTTATAAAGAAGAGAGGAAAGAAAGAGGTAGAAAAAGAAGCTGAAAAACTACTGGAATACCTTGGGATAAGTCCCCGAAAAAACCATAAACCTAGTGAGTTATCAGGTGGAGAACAACAGCGTGTAGCAGTCGCCAGAGCACTCATCAATAAGCCTGACTTAGTCTTTGCTGATGAACCCACAGGAAATTTGGACACTCAAACTTCATCAGACTTACACAAGCTGTTTGTGACCTTAAAAGAAGAAATGGGACAATCGTTTGTCATTGTTACCCACAATATGGAACTCGCGAGTCTTAGTGACAACTTGTTAGAAATGTCAGATGGCCTCATCGTTAACAATTGAGGTGGAGTCATTTAATTCAAAATATTACCCTGCCTACAAGTCATTAGTCTCAATGATGGCCTGGTTGCCTATTTTTTTCCTGTTCTATAATAAGAGCTTAGGTATAAAAGACATCATCTTATTAGAGTCTGTTTATTACTTTGCAGTGGTAGTATTGGAAGTTCCATCAGGATATTTTTCTGACAAATTAGGAAGAAAAATTACCCTTATAATTTCCTCGTTTGCTTTTACAATGGCTTACTTTATTTTTGGATTAGGCACACCAAGTTTCTTTTCCTTTGCTATTGCTCAAGTACTTTTTGCTTGTGGTTACTCATTTATGTCTGGCACAGATACCTCTTTTTACTTTGAGTCACTACAGAGCGATGGCCTAGCCGAGGAGTATCCTGAGCGAGAAGCCAAAGTACAAAGTTGGGCAGGTTATGCAGGAGCCATTGCTGCTCTTATTGGAGGTTATCTAGGGAGCATTCAACTTCATTATGGCTACCTTATTTCTCTAGCATTTATGATACCAGCCTTGCTGATTACTCTAAGATTTAAAGAAACAAAGACAGAAGAAGAGAACCCTAATACAGCAGCGCAACAAGCAAAAGCCATATGGAATTATGCTAAATTGCCTGAACTCAAATGGATGTTTTGGTATTCTGTTATTATTTATGTGTTGATTCACGTTCCCTACGAATTCTATCAACCATATCTCAGCTTGCTGGAAGAGGGAGGGTTTTCTCTTCCCTTTGAAGCAGCAATGTACTCAGGAATTTTGTTTGCAGGCACTAGATTTCTGGGAGCTATAGCTGCAGGTCAAAGCATAAAACTGACAAGAATCTTGGGTCTAAGAATGTTATGTTTTGTAGCAGTCGTTATGCAATTACTACTGATAGGCACCTTGGGTTACTTCCTAGAGTCTTGGATTATTTTACTCATTTTTCTGAGGAGTGTTTCTATGTCACTGACCACAGCACCAATAAATGCTGAAATAGCTCCCCGTATCAATAAAAATCAACGAGCAACCTACTTTTCATTTCAAAGTCTTGTTTCGAGACTTTCGTTTTCGGTCACACTGTTACTCTTATCTCTCCCCATTTCTCATCAAATAGTTAATGATTGGCCAACACTTTCCACAATATTCAAGTATTCTCTATATGGTGGAATTGTTATATCAATACCCTTACTACTATTAAAATCTGGCAACCTTTTTCGCGAAAAAATCAATGCCAATTCTTGATCTCAACACAGGGGTTAGGATAGAAATTATCGTGTGCATATTCGGACTTGGATACAGAGAGTGGATTCATTAAAAAGGCCAAGGGAGCATCTTTTAGTTCTGGAAGCCAATGCCGCATATATGCCCCTTGAGGATCATATTTTTTGGCCTGCAGAGGTATATTAAAATATCTGTCATCCCTTTTATCAGTTCCTACCCCAGCTATATAATTCCAGTTTCCATAGTTACTACAGGGGTCATAGTCAATGAGCTTAGACTCAAAATATTCAGCGCCCCAAACCCAATTGATACGCATATCTTTAACTAGAAAAGAAGCCACATTTTGTCTCCCTCTATTTGACATAAACCCTGTCGTATTTAATTCACGCATATTGGCATCAATAAATGGCACTCCTGTCTTGGCGTTTGCCCATTTTTCAAACAAGGTCTTATTGTCAAAAAGCTTTAAGTCTGACTTTTGCTTTATGCCTTTCCTACAGAAAATTCTATTGCCATGCTTCTTGCCTATAAATCTAAAAAAGTCTCGCCACAGTAGCTCGAACACCAACCAGTAGGTGGATTTATTGGCTTTAACTTCAGCTTCATATTTTTTGATTTCACTGTATATAAGCTTAGGTGACAAGGTGCCCTTAGATAAATGCACTGAGAACTTAGAAGAATAATCTCTACCCAGCAGTCCATTTCTCGTTTCCTTATAATCCGCTATATGGTTACTATCCCATAAGTAATATTTCAGTTCTCGTAATGCGGCAGTCTCTCCCCCTCTCAAATGTTCTAAATTGACATCTAATTCATTGGTGTCAGAATTGGGTATCTCTCCCGCTTCTAACTCAACAGAGAGATGTGGTATGGCAACTGGCGTAGGAAGGGGTTCTCTAACCTTCACAAACTTTTCAACTTCTTTCCTAAATACAGTAAAAGTATCTGGACAATGTGTTACTGGGAAAGGTAAATCGGCAGTATAGTAGAGCATTTTACCTCTATAGTAGCGCATCTCTTGCCCTATAACCCACAAGTTCTTTTCTAATTCATCTTGGACAAGCACTTCATCTCTTGTCCGCTCTCTGTTGCAGTAGACATAACTTGTCTTCGTCTGACGGGCAATCTCTGGAATAACAAGCTCAGGCTCCCCTACCCGCACATAAAGATCGCAACCCTTTGCTCTAAGGTTATAGCGAAGATCTGACAGACTTTCAAGAATAAATCTTTGTCTGAATTTCCCAGTTCTCTCTAGACCATATGAAGTCTTACCATAAAAAAGACGAGGGTCAATAACAAATAAAGGTATGATTTCATCATTATGGGCTAGCGCATCTACAAGTGCCTCATTATCGTGCAACCTAAGATCGTTTCTAAACCAGACTATTGACCGTTTCATGGAAAGGCAATTTGATTAATTTGTGGTACTAATTAAACAAGAATTCTTTAGTTAAGTTTTAATGTACAAGGATCACTTAGATAGTATAGTCATCATGTACTTCATTCTTGGAATGTAGTAAAACCTTGTGGTCCATTACTTAATACCTATAAAAATCCTCTTGTATATCAAGTGAAATAAAGCAAATGAAATCACTTATCCTCTATGCTATTCTCGTCATACTGACGTATATCGGCTGCAACACAGCTGATCCCAAGCCCCTACCCAAGCTAGGCCAAACAAGCATAGAAAATGGTGATACCCTCTATCATACCGTTGGACAATTTACTCTACTCAACCAAGACAGTATAGAAGTTGTCAATTCTGATCTATCAGGTTATATCTATGTAAGTGATTTCTTCTTTTTGAATTGTCCAACCATCTGTCCTATCGTGATGAAGCAAATGCTGAAATTATATCAGAAATATGAGGGTAATCCAACTGTAAAGTTTGTTAGCCATACACTCGATCCTAAAAGAGACACCCCTAGCGCTCTCAAGCAATATGCCAACAACCTAGACATTAATCACTCAAAGTGGCTTTTTCTCACAGGTGACAGAGACCATATCTATGATATAAAGGACGATTACTTCATTGCAGCTATGGAAGACTCTGAAGTACCCGGAGGTATTACTCACTCTGGACAAATAATCTTAGTAGATAAAAAAGGTCATGTAAGGAGCTTTGCTGAAGGTACTGATCCTATCAAAGTAGAACATCTTATGGAAGACATCGACCAACTCCTAAAAGAATATGAAAGCAAATAAAGTAAACACCATATTTCTCATATTGGCTATCCTCACATACTTCTCTTGCAATGAGGCCAAGTATATGCAGGGAAAGAGGACTTATGATATGGTCTGCGCTACTTGCCATATGCAAAATGGTAGTGGAGTTAAGAATCTTTATCCCTCACTGAAGCCAATAAATACTTCCATAACATCAAGTGAACTGGCTTGTATCATCAGATATGGTGTAAATAAAGAGTCTAGTCTCATCAAAATGCCTCCCAACCCAGCTCTTGAGACTGTAGACATTACAAACATTGTCAACTATATAGTAGTTGATATGAATCGATCTAAAGAAGAATTTACTCTCGATCAAATAGAAGCAATGCTTGAAAATTGTAAAGAAGCAACTGTAGAGCAATGAAACTTTTTGTAGAATCTCAAATCAGAATAAAAGCGAGTAGTCAGAGAATATTAGCAGCGCTTACGGACCTCGATGATCTTGAGAAGTGGTGGGGTGTCTACAAGGCCTTCATACAAAAAAAGGACGGCGGTCTCTATACCCTAACGTGGCTCAGAACAGTAGAAGGAATTAAGTTTATAAGTACAGGGAGAATTAGATTCTTCGATAGAAGAACACATCTACATCTCGAGGATGTGCTCTACATTAATTATGACAAACCGATATTGGGCCCATTTACAATTACCTATGACATAGAAGAGCAATCTCACTACTCTATACTGAAAGTGAAACAAGGTGGGTTTGAAAAAGGGCCTGATCACGAATGGTATTATAAGGCAGTTACAGAGGGCTGGCCAGAGGCATTAATTATGCTAAAAAAATACTTGGAAAATATTCAAGAATAAACGCTGTTAACTAGCAAATTTTCTCCTTCGCATAAAATTATATAACAGCCCAAAGAGAAGAACTAATAGGATGGGTAGCAGAATATTGATAAGTTGCCACTTGATATGACTCTTGTTAAGTTTTACCTGATCCAATAGACGAATCTCAGAAGTCTTAGATCTAGACTCGAGGAGGCCATACTCATCAGTTAGATAGTCCAGAGAGTTGACTGCAAATTCCCCATTGCCTTGATACACAAATCCCTCCCACATATTGAATCCCATAGGCGTAATCTTACCAGTACTAGGGTTAAAAAGGTTCTTGATTAAGTCCACGTCAGAAATAAAGATTTGTTTTGTTGGCACTGACTTTTCTTTGAACTCGGCATCTATACTCTTGAGGCCTTTTTCCATAGTCTCTGAGACTCTATTCTTAAAGAAGGACTCGAACTCTCCCTCCACCAAGACGGCCACTGGTATATTTGACTTATTGTAAGCACTAGTCCTTTGCTCTACTCTAACCACATCAAAAGTTAACCGCATTGGGTAGACCTGTCTACGGCTATATTCTGAAGAGGTCAATAGTGGGGTTTGCTTAAGATCAGGCCTATCTAAGAGGGTAATAGAACTAGGAAATTCAGAATAACTAGGATCAATCTTATGTACTATAGGATTATCAGACCCTGGCCATAAAGTAGGATAATAAACCCAATCAAATAACTGCTGTTGCGCTTGCCCACCAGCTTGCCCCACGACTTGAGGAATTTTTGAGTTTTCAAGATCTAGTACTAAATCTTGGTTGATCCTCACACCATACTTGAAGAACATATCATCTAGTCCGTGATCATTAGGCTTAGGTACATATAGTCCATTTCTATTGATGCTATCCAGGTTGACAATCAGTGACTCCACCAGCCAAATCACCTGACCACCATTCATAAGATATTGATCGATTATAAATTGGTTTCTTTCTGATACTGTCTTAGTAGGACCAGCAACCACTAGCACATCAACTTTGGGGTCTACCTGCACGACACTATCAAGATTAATTCTACCAGTTCTTACAGTTGTCGAAACCTCTTGCTCTATAGTTGCAGTCTGAGTATGGTCTAACTCACCATTACCAGTAGTGAAAAGCACATAAGGATTGGAGGTTCTAAAGAGATTCTCTATGGCATTGGCAAATTTGTATTCTAAGAGATTAGCAGATTTGTTGATCATCATCTCTTGAGAATCCGTTTGCTCACGAGATGCCAATAGATTAATTGTTAGCTGTCTAGAGCCCCTTCTAACAATGGCGTATGGATAGATTAGTTTTTCGACCTTTTGATCTTCTTCCATTACAAAAAGTGTCATCGGTAAGATACCGTCCTTTGACAAATTTTCTCTTATTCTATTGATCTCCTCTACAGAGCCTGCACCTACATCTCTAAAGCGATATTCTAGTTGAGGATTGGCATTTCGCAATTGCCTTATTATCTCTTGAGTTCTCGATTCTAGCTGCTTAAATCCTGAAGGCAAATCACCACCAAGCAAAACATCTATATAAATCACCTCGTCTATGTTGCTCATCAACTTCTCAGTAGATGGCGTCAAACTAAATAATTTATCCTCTGTAAGATCAAGATAGGAGTACATATTTCTTCCTATCAGATTCACAACAATCACTATTGCAATCACAATAAGTGTCTGTATAAAAGCCGCCCTTTTTTGTCCACTCTTCCTTACCATCTTCTTCTACTTAGTGATACCATAGTCAACCAAATAAACATAGATGCCAATGAGACGAAGTATATAACATCACGCGTATCTATCCTTCCCTTGCTTATATTATCGTAGTGGTATTCTATCCCAAAATACTTCACCAAATCATCCCATTTTCCAAACAAGCTTGGCAAGTCTCCTATGAAGCTAAAGGCAAAATACACTAGAAAACAACTGAAGGCTGTCAATATAAATGCTACTATCTGATTATCAGTTAAGCTCGACATAAACAAACCTATAGAGACAAATACAGAAGCTAAAAGGAACAATCCTATATAGGACCCTATTGTCGCACCGCTATCTATATTACCCCTAGGACTACCTAGTTGGTAGACGCTGTAGTAATAAATCAAAGTCGGTAATATCGCTAATGCTACCAAGGTCATACAAGCAAAGTATTTCCCTAATACTATTTGTCTATCTGTGAGCGGTTTGGTATTAAGAAACTCCATTGTCCGCTGCTGTTTCTCTTGTGCAAAAGTCTGCATCGTCAATGCGGGAATCAAGAATAAAAATACCATCGGCGCTATTACAAAAAGCTGTCCGATAGATGCATAGTTATAAGATGGAATACTTGTATTGGAAAATACCCACGCAAATAGTCCCGTAATCAATAGGAATATAACTAAGACCATATATCCAGTCAATGAACTGAAAAAACTACTCAACTCTTTTAAGTATATACTTCTCACTTCCTTCCTTGAGTTACATTTTTAAATACGGCTTCTAGAGATTTTTTCTCCTTTATCATCCCTACCAGTTTATTGCCTGAACCCACAATCTGATCAAAAATCTCTGCACGGTTATCATAATTAGAGCTAATCAGATATTCTTTATCGGATATAGATTCTACTCTTTCTACTCCATCTATCTGACTCAGGATATCCGCATTTATACCATTAAGTAATTCTATAGTAATTGTAAGTGCCTTATCCGAAGTGCTATTAAGGGTTGTAAGACTATCAGAAGCCACAATTTTGCCCTTGTCGAGGATGACTATTTTGTCACAAATTGATTCTACTTCTTGTAAGATGTGGGAAGAAAATATAACGGTCTTATCTTTTTTAAGATTGGAAATCAGACTTCTTATCTCCACCAATTGATTGGGATCAAGACCAGATATAGGTTCGTCCAGTATAAGTACTTCTGGGTCATGTATCATCGCTTGAGCTAGCCCGACACGTTGCTTATATCCTTTGGATAATTGAGATATCTTTTTGTTTTGCTCTCGCTCTAATCCTACTAGTTCTATTAGTCGGCCTATACGGTTGGTATCCTTACCTAATTGATGTATCCTCTCTACAAACTGCAAGTACTCTTTGACATACATCGTACCGTATAAAGGATTGTGCTCTGGGAGGTAACCTATTTTCTTCTTTATTTCTATATCTGCTTTTCCGACTGTAAGACCGCATACCTCAGCAGAGCCAGAAGTGGGCGGCATAAAGCAAGTTAAGATTTTCATCGTCGTTGTCTTACCTGCTCCATTAGGGCCTAGCAGGCCTACTATCTCTCCTTTGTCTGCAGAAAAACTAATAGCATCAATAGCATTTTGCTGGCCATAAGTTTTTGTTAGTGAATTGACAACTATGCTCAAGATTCTGGATTTATTGCTTGACAAACTTCGTCCACTTCTAGGGCTACATTTACATCATAGGATGCTATCCCTGTACGGCGAAGAGCATAAAGATACGCAGGTGTTGACAAAACTGCTCCCAAGTCTCTCGCAAATGCTCTTATATAGGTTCCTTTTCCACATAAGATGTCGAAGTTGACATATGGGAGATCGCAATTCGTCATTGTTACTTCGTGGTAGAAGACTTGCTTGGTCTTTGGTTTAAACTTCTTGTCTTTTCTAGCAAGCTTATACATAGCCGTTCCATTAATTTTGGCTGCAGAATAAATTGGTATCTCTTGAGTCATTTCACCATCGAATGTAGACATCCCGTTAAGTATCTGTTCTTCTGTAACATTGAGGTTATCAACTATATCAATTTCTTCCATTTCACGATCTAAGCTGGCTGTTGTGGCACCTAACTTGACTGTTCCTGTATAACGCTTATTATGGTTCTCTTCTAGTGGGATGCGCTTGGTGTACTTCCCAGTAAATATCATTAAGAGGCCTGTAGCTAAAGGGTCTAGTGTTCCGTTATGACCTACTTTGAACTTCTTTCTTCCATACTTATGTCTGAGTCGATGTCTGATCTTGTTAACGACATCAAACGAGGTCCACCCTAATGGCTTATTGACTAGAATAACTACCCCTGCCTCATAATCTATGTTACTAAAGTCACTACCCTTCTTTAATATGTTCATCATCCTACCGTTAGCTTATAGATTATCATTCCTGCCCCTACGATGAAACAATAGTAAGCAAACCAAGAAAGCTTGGCAGCTTTGACTAGATTAATCATAGCTGTACAAGCAATGATACCAGTTATAAAAGCGGCAAAAAACCCAATTGCTAGATATCCGATCGAAGGTGCATTGGACAGAAGGTCTCCTGAGAGAAGATCCTTACACATTTTACCGAGTATAAGAGGAATTACCATTAAGAATGAAAAGCGAGCTGCTTGAGAACGATCTACGCCCAGTAATAAAGCAGTAGCAATAGTAGAGCCTGATCTAGACAAGCCTGGCAATATGGCACAAGCCTGACTTAGCCCGATTATAAATGATGAAGTTAGATTGAGATTATTTTGCTTGACTTTGATCCGCTCGGATACTAACAGTAAGATTCCTGTAAGAATGAGAAGAGCGCTTACCAAAACTATCTTTCTATGGAATAACGTCTCCAAAATTTCATCAAAGAAAAGACCTACAAAAACTGCGGGTATCATACTAAGAATTATAAAACCAGCAAATTTTCTGGCTTCGTTACTTCCCGGCATTTTGCGATTTAAGATATCTACAAGCAGTTGAGTAATATCTTTTCTGAAAACTACTATCGTGGATAAAGCTGTTGCAAAATGTAAAAAGACAGTCGTCATCATACTTTGCTCGGCCAGACTGTCATCATTGAGCAAGTATTTCATTAACTCTAAATGCCCACTACTACTTACGGGTAGAAATTCTGTGAGTCCCTGCACAACACCAAGTATAAAGGCCTCAATCCACTCACCCATTAATACAATTTAATCCTAGAGTTATTTAAATATGGCATATATCTCTACACCCAGACCTATTAGTATGACTACTGGTGCTAGAAGGGTCCTTCTAAAACTATAAATCTGGCCCTCATCCCAGCTTGTAGGATTTTCGTTAAATCCACCCAGCATTAACAACATACCTAAGGTAATCAAGGCTATCCCTATAGCGACCCACTTATAATTTTCCTTATTGAATACGAGACTCTTTCTTGTTGTACCTGCGTTTACTTGTGAGTTTCCACGCTTAGACTGTGTCGCAACAACTTTTTTAACATTGACTTTATCGCCTTGAGAGTCCTTCTTATTAGTTAGGACTATTTTCTTTTTTTTTGCCATATCAGTACCTATTATAAAGTGTTAGATGTAGATCGTGCCATAAATGAGGCTACAATCCAAGTTATCAGCAATGGTGCCACAAGAGTAATTACGAACTCTATCGTACTAAGGTCTCCATTATTTACACCAAAGCTTCCATAGATTAGATAAACTATTGCCAAAAATAGAAATATACCTAATATCCAACCCTTAAACGCCATACTCAACACAGACTTTTTGATCTGTCCGTAGACTTCAGAGGTATCTGAGCCATATAACTGCATTGATTTTATAAGAGGCCTATTATGGCGATTAACTACTTTGAATAGGTATTTGAAATATAAGAAGCTTGCAAGAATGAGAATAAATAGACTCGGCAAGAGCTTGAAGGATTGCGGCAAATGTGGTCTACTGCAATTAGCCGGAGCTACTTCTGCACCATAAGTGCCATCAACATATCCTAAATCGCTCAACGCAGATTCTAATTCCGTTATAAAATCAGGATGATTACTGACTTCAACGGATATCAAGTCCTTAAGTGGATTGTCAGTTGACAAATCAGATTTCATTGCAGATGTAAGTCCACTCCAAGCTTGCTCCTTAGATATGAAGTCAATATGGTCAATGGAAAGGTCCTTAAGTCTATCTTTTACAATCTCTACCTCGACACTTGTAACACTCTGACTGAGCTCTATCAATACTACTTGACTGCCTTCATGAGTCGTTATTTCAGGCGTATAATAATAATTGAATATAATTAGCATCAACAACAACTGAAGTAAGCTGGTTGAAATTACGTTTAAAAGTGAGGAGGGCTTATTTTGTAGCAAATCTGCCATGAGACAAACATATGAACAATTATAATATTAAAGTTTTTTCTATATCTCTTTTATTAACACTTTCTCACGTAACTATAGCTCAAGCTCTAATTTCCAATCCCTCTATGGAGGATCAACCAGCTGATGCTACCATGCCCTCTGGTTGGTTCTCAGCGAGTAAGGGCACCACACCAGACATACTACCAGGCTTCTGGGGAGTATATGCAGAGCCTGAGGATGGCGAGAGTTATGTTGGTCTGATAACTAGGCCAGATGGGTCTTTTGAAAGCATAGCACAGAGACTTGGAGAATCTTTAAGCAAAGAAACTTGCTACACATTAGGCCTCTATTTGGCGCATTCTGAGAACTATACAGGTTATAATCAACCATTGAAACTCAGAGTTTACATCTCTAACAAAAAGAACAAGCGGGAACAACTTGTCTACGAGTCACCTCTTATCGACAATGAAGACTGGGAATTCTTCAGATTTGACATTACACCAAAAAAACCAGCCAAATACCTGATATTAGAAGCGTATAACGGCAGTGGAGAAAAAGCTTGGAAAGGCAATATCCTAATAGATGGCTTATCGCAATTGACAATCTGTAATCGTGTATAAATGAACATAGTCGTACTCTCAGGAGCTGGAATAAGTGCTGAAAGTGGTATTAAAACTTTCCGCGACGCAGATGGATTGTGGGAAGGTCATGATGTGATGGAAGTTGCCTCACCAGAGGGCTGGACTGCCAATCAAGCACTTGTCTTGGACTTCTATAATCAACGTAGACGACAGCTAGCAGAAGTAGCGCCTAATGCGGCGCATTTTGCGCTTGCTGAGCTCGAAAAATACCATAGAGTAGACATTGTCACACAAAATGTGGATGATTTGCATGAAAGAGCTGGCTCTAGCCACGTCTTACATCTGCACGGAGAGCTTATCAAAGTCAGATCCACTGGTAATCCTCAAGATATTCAAGTATGGACAAGTGATCTTAATAAAGGTGATCTGTGCAAAGCGGGGCATCAATTACGACCTCATATAGTATGGTTTGGGGAAGCAGTGCCAATGTTAGATAAAGGAGCACAACTGGTTTCTGAGGCCGAAATCCTGATAATTGTAGGTACTTCGCTACAAGTATATCCCGCTGCGGGTCTTATTTCAGTGGCACCACCTTACGCAAAAGTCTATTATATTGATCCTAATCCATTTATTTCTAGAGAATTGAGTATTAGAGAGCACCAAATAATAGAACAACCGGCTACGAGTGGAATGCAAGAGATAATGGAAATACTGACCTCACAATCAGACATTTAGACTAAAAATAAGAAGGCATATGCAGTAAAATCTTAACTTTGGTCTCACTCGAAAATCAATATTAGAAACAAGCGTATTGTACCTAAAATTCCAAATAGAAATATATCAGTGGCTAGGGCCTATTATAGCTCTATTCTTTATTTATAGGATTATTTCACAGTTTAGGGCCAACAGAAGATTGCTCCTAGGCACTATCATCTGGGTTTCTTTCTGGTTGGTTATCATTCTACTCTCTGTGATTCCGGGTCAATTTTCAGTTTCATTGGCGCAGTCCCTTGGGTTCAAGAATAATATCAATGCCGTGATATTTGTAGCCTTAGGATTTCTATTCATTATGACATACAACCAGTCCGCAACAATAGAAAGATTAGAAAAACAAATAACAACTTTGGTCAGGAAGGTCGCCTTGGAAAAGCAAGAGAATCTGAATCTCCAAAAGAAACTTAACAAGCAAGGATTATCCAACCGAGCTAAGAAGAAAAAGGCTAAGTCCATCCATAGTGAATGAAAATTCTCTTCGTCCTAGAAAACCATTATCCTAACATTGGTGGTGTTGAGACTTTATTTAAAAGTCTGACAGAATCCTTGGCAAAGGAAGGCTATGCAGTCTCTATACTTACCAATCAATATGATAAAAAACTACTTAGAAAAGAGACTCTCAACGGCGTTAAAATAATACGTGTACCTTTCTACAATCGCTACTTATTTACAATATTGGCTTTCTTCCCAGCATTCCGCTTGGCGTTGAGTCATGATCTCATACACACAACCTCTTATAACGCAGGCTTGCCAGCATTTTTTGCTGGCTTAGCAACTAGAACAAAAGTTGTCATTACGTTTCACGAGGTGTGGGGAAAACTATGGTTCAGACTACCATTCATAGGTAAACTATCTTCAAGATTACACTTTCTTTTCGAGCAATTTCTTGTCAGGCTACCCTTTACACATTTTGTTGCTGTTTCTGAAGCAACTAAGAAAAGGCTTTTAGAAAGTGGTGTCAGTAATAAAAAGATTACAAGAATTTATAACGGCATAGATTATGCTCAAATGTCTGAGGTCTCAAAAAAAACATCAGTCAATAAAGAGTTTACATTTATATATTTTGGAAGATTAGGTATATCAAAGGGTTTGGATCTATTGCTAGAAGCCACCAAAATAATCAAAGAAAAAGGTAGAATATTTCGATTGCAACTTGTAATACCATTAGAACCAAGAAATTTTCATAATGAAATATTAGCAACTATAAAAAATTACAAATTAAGCCAGTACATTGAAGTAAAGAGTGAGCTACCCTACCCTATACTCAGTCAATTGGTATCTGATTCAGATGCAGTAGTTATACCTTCTTATAGTGAGGGTTTTGGATTTACAGCGGTAGAAAGTATGGCCTTAGGTCGTCCTATCTTATCATCGGGAAAAGGGTCTTTAGCTGAAGTAGTTACAGGAAAGTATTTGACAATGGCTTCACATACACCTACCAGTCTAGCTGAGATTATGGAAAAATCTATGAAAGATGAATGGACTGAATCCCCAATGAAGCAATTCCACCTTAAAGATTCTATACAAGGTTATTCACACCTATACAGTACATTAAATAAGCAATAGTTGATCATCAGTCCTATAAAAACTGCAATAGGTCTAAGAATGCTTATACTCATATTCAGAAATCCTATCTTTAAAAAAACAAAGCGATGGAAGTACTACGCGTAAAAAGTCTCTCCAAACATTATGGTCATATAAAAGCCTTAGACGGACTAAATTTCTCTGTACAAAAGGGACAAATAATGGGTCTACTAGGTCCCAACGGAAGTGGTAAGACTACGACTCTAGGGATTATTCTTGGCATCCTCAATCAAACCTCTGGAAGTTACACTTGGTTTGAAAACAAGTACAACGAAAAGCATCGATTACATATAGGTTCCATACTTGAAACACCAAACTTCTACCCCTACCTCAATGCTGATGACAACTTGGATATTATCCGGCAAATCAAGGGGATAGACAAAGAAAATTTTGACGAACTACTAGAGCTTGTGAAGCTTTCAGGTAGAAGAAAATCAACATTTAGTTCCTATTCTCTAGGTATGAAACAAAGATTAGCCATAGCTGCGACCTTAATCGGAGACCCACAGATTGTCATATTTGATGAGCCAACTAATGGCTTGGATCCAGAAGGAATTGCAGAAGTGAGATCAATTCTTAAAGAGATAGCCTCTAGAGGCCGAACTGTAATTATGGCTAGCCATATCTTAGATGAAGTAGAAAAAATTTGCTCACATGTTACTATAATTAAAAAAGGAAAACTACTTTCCTCGGGTCCGGTAGGCGCCATTTTAAATGACAACATTACCATAGAAATAAATGCCGAAAACAATACTGACTTAATGAGATTTTTAGAATCCTATCCCGGCATAAATTCGATTAGCAAAACAAATAGTCATCTCGAGTGTACAGCTGAGCAAGAAATAATTATTGGCGATATTAATAGCAAAGCCGTCAATTCTGGAATAAAAATAAATCATCTGGTCTCGAGAAAACGAAGACTAGAAGAAGAATTTCTTGAAATTGTTAATCAACAAAACAACTAAAAAGGGAACAATGATCAAGAAATTACTTTTACTAGAATGGTCCAAATTCTCTAAGAATACGGTCATCACCTTGCTTACAACTTTCTTTTTTATTTTTCTACCAACATCCTTATACTTCGGAAAATACCTTAAGGATGTAGCAGGCAAATTAAAGCTTAATGTCAATATCCTAGAAGCGCCACTGATTTGGGATTACTTAGGGTATGCAGGAAACTGGATAGTCTTCTTTTTCCTAGGCGTTCTAGTTATCTATACTATTACTATTGATGTAGCCAACAAAACAATGAGGCAAAACATCATCACTGGATTATCAAGAAAGGAATATTTTATTAGTAAACTTCTAATAGTATTATTCTATTCCTTTCTTGCTACAATTTACTATACTTTTTTATCTGTTACTGTAGCCTGGTTTAATACTGAAAACTTCGATATTTCTGCACTTTTTGATAATGAAAGAGCTATACCAAGATTCTGGCTGATGTCATTTGCCTATCTAAATTTCGCTATGTTTCTTGCGTTTTTATTTAGGAAATCAGGTGTAGCAGTTTTCGTGTATCTGACATATATGATTATTGCAGAACCGCTCATTAAGTTGCTTATCCAGAAGTATGTGATGGATAATAAATTCATCAATTATCTACCGATGAATACTGCGGAAGATTTAATGCCAGCCCCTATTGCCAAAATGGCTGCCAATCTAGCTGGCTCCACAAGTTCTGATGTATTTCTAGAATATGGAGAAGCATCAATACTGACAGTTATATATGCCTGTCTATTTTTAGGATTAACTTACTTTTCATTCCTAAAAAAAGACCTATAGCACTTGAGCCAATCTATTATCTTTATGCTCTATGAGTAAAAACAAATTACGCATTTTAGTCTCAGGAAGCACTGGTCAGTTGGGTCAAGAATTGAGGTATATTGCTAGGCAATATCCATCGTTTACTTTCGATTTTAAAAATCGAAAAGGGTTTGACCTCAGTTCTGAAAGAAGCATTAATCAAGTGCTATCAACCCCATATGATTATTTCATCAATGCAGGTGCCTATACCGCTGTGGACAAGGCTGAAAGTGATAAGAAAACGGCCTTCCAAGTAAATGCAAAAGCGTTGGATCATATAGGAAAGTATGCACAGGCTCGTACGAAGATAATTCACATATCATCAGATTACGTTTACCACAATGATCCGAATAGACCATTGTTAGAATCTGACCCTACAAAAGCTAAAGGTGTCTATGCTCGAAGTAAACTTGATGGAGAAAACTATCTACTCAAAAGGAGACCTGATGCGCTAGTGATCAGAACCTCTTGGGTCTACTCTAGCTTCGGCAATAACTTTGTAAAGACTATGCTTAAGCTTGGTCAATCAAGAGATGAACTCAACATTGTTGCTGATCAATACGGCACCCCTACTTACGCAAGAGACATTGCTGAGACGATTATGCATATGATAATAAATATGGGTATAAGCACTTACACCAAGTCACCAAAATCTGGAGTATACAACTTTTCAAATGCTGGACTGACCAATTGGGCTGATTTTGCTAGGGCTATATTCAAGAATAAAGGTATAAGCTGCCATATTGGGGAGACGACTACAAAGGCCTACAATGCCCCAGCACCTCGACCCCTTTGGAGTATGATGTCTAAAGAGAAAATACAGCGCGATTTCCACATAAAAATCCCTAACTGGAAACAAAGCCTACATAGCTGTCTTCTAGAACTCGATAGGAGTAAGACATAAGTCCATTAAAGTCGTTAAATTGAGGTAAATGTCTAAGCCTAGCTCATGATCTTAAGAAACCTCCTACTTACATTGACTTTTCTCTCATTTGCCCTATCTAGCTATAGCACCCATAATAGGGCTGGGGAGGTGACCTATAGACAGATAGGCCCCTTAACAATAGAGGCAACTGTAACAACCTATACAAAGGCCAGCTCTACAGGTGCAGATAGAGATACTATTTTTGTAGAGTGGGGAGATGGGTTATCAGAGTTTATATTTCGTTCCAATGGTAATGGAGTTGAGATACCCGGTGAAGACATCAAAGTCAACACCTACATAGAGCAGCATACCTATCCAGCCAATGGTCGTTACACCATAGCTTTTCAAGATCCGAATAGAGTTAACAATATTCAAAATGTTAACTTTCCTAACTCTGTAGATGTCCCATTCTATGTACAGACAACCTTGACACTTATAGAATCGCAATTTCAGGGTCCCAATAATTCTGTAATTCTATTGCAACCACCTATAGATTTTGCTTGTGCAGGTCAGCCCTTTTTACATAATCCTAATGCCTTCGATCCAGACGGCGATAGTCTTTCATATGCATTGGTCACTCCTTTACAATCACAAGGCACTCCAGTCCCTAGGTATGTGAGACCAGATCAGCTATTTCCTGGTCCTGGTAATATTCTGACAATAAATGAGCTAACCGGGGATGTGCTGTGGGCAAGTCCACCGAATTTGGGAGAATACAATATAGCTATCAGAATCAATGAATATCGAGACGGAATACTGCTGAACTCTGTAATTCGTGATATGCAGATATTGGTTTTGGATTGTGAGGACAATCCTCCAACAATTGAAGTCGCCGAAGAGCTATGTGTTATAGCTGGTGAGGTGATAAATATTCCTGTGACTGCTATAGATGCAGACGAAGGACAACAAGTGAGGTTATCTGCAACTGGCGGGCCTTTTCTTCAAGACTTTTCTCCTGCGATTCTAGAAGGAGACTTTGAATACAGAGACTCCCCTCTTACAAGAAACTTTATCTGGGAAACAAAATGTGAACACATCGCAGATCAATTTTATACTGTAATATTTAGAGCGCAGGACGACAGTAGAGGAGGAACAGGAAATGCTGTCCTTAAAACCTTACGCATAAAAGTCCTAGGTCCACAACCTGAAGATTTGCAATCGACACTTAATACCGGTTCAGAATCGATAGGTATCAATTGGCTGAGCCCATATTCTTGTGAGGATGCGCTAAATAACTTTTTCATTGGATTTAGAGTCTATCGGAGAGTCGGGTCCAGTAATTTTGAGACAGACAGCTGTGAGAATGGCTTGGAAGGTAGAGGATATGAAGTAATAGCAACCCGAACAAATCAGTTGAGCAATGGTCGATATACTTATAACGATGCCGATGTTACAGAAGGGGCTATATATTGTTACAGAGTTACAGCAACATTTGCTGACCAGACCAGCACCAACCAGCCTTTCAATATTGTGGAAAGTATAGCCTCGGATGAAATCTGTATGCAGCTAAGACAAGATGTACCCTTATTGACAAGGGTATCCGTAAATGTCACTGATGATACGAATGGTGAAATCGATGTCCGATGGGTCAAGCCAAAAATATCCGACTTTGACTCTATAGAATTTCCAGGTCCATATCGCTATCGATTACTTAGGTCTATTGACGGAGTTAACTATAACGAAATCAATCAAATCACAACGAGCACATTAGGGCCTGATATAGAGTTAAGCTACCTAGATCAAGGATTAGACACGGAGAACAATCAACATGATTATGATGTAGAGTTTGAAGTACAGAACCTACCCTATTCCTCTTCCATACCTGCGAGCAGCATGAGAGCTACTTTGATTTCCTCAGATAGAACACAAACTATCACAACAGACTTTGATGTTCCTTGGAGCAATTATAATTTCTATTTAGAAAGACGTGAGGGAAATAATTTTCAAGTAATAGAACAAGGAACTGAATCTAGTTTCACTCTAACCAACTTAGATAATGATATAGAAAACTGTTATAGAGTACTGGCTATTGGCTCCTATCAACTAGAACATACACCAGATACTTTATTCAATTACTCACAAGAAGTATGTGGAGTACCGTTAGACACAATTGGACCTTGTCCGCCTATAGTTTCTGTCGATAATCCTTGCAGAGACAATGTGGAAGGTGAGGTCATAGACTTTGTGAATATTGTCTCTTGGGTTGATGACTTGAATTGCCTGGTGGCAGATCTAGCTTCGTACAAGGTTTACTATTCTATAGATAGCCTCTCTGAACTTATCCTCATTGCTGAAACAGAGAATAAAGAAATCAGACATTTACCAGATCTAGGTATAAATGGATGCTATTATGTCTCTTCTCTTGATAGTCTCGGGAATGAAGGTCCATTGAGTGAACCAATATGCGTTCCTAACTGTCCTATATATGTATTACCGAATACGTTCACGCCAAATGGTGATGGTGCTAATGATACATACATCCCTCGCGAAAATAAGTTTGTGGCGAGTGTAGACTTCGTGGTTTACAATAGATGGGGAAATGAGCTGTATCAAACTTCTGATCCACAATTGAACTGGGACGGGAAAGACAAAAGAGGAAATGATTTAGACCCAGGGACATTCTATTATGTGTGCCGGGTATTTGAAAATGAAGGCTCTGGGATAATAGAATACACTACCCTTGAGGGCTACGTACAAATATTTAGATAATGTTTTCAGGAATTGTTGAGGGCACTACACGTGTAGTGGATATTGAAGAAAAAGGAACCAACTTGATCTTCACATTTGAAAATAAGTTTGATGAGAAATTATACATTGATCAGAGCATAGCGCACAATGGTGTCTGTCTTACTGTTATAGATTTTGATGAAAAAGTCTACAGAGTTGAGGCCATTAAGGAGTCATTGGATAGATCAAATCTTGGTCAACTACAAAAGCAATCCGTTGTTAATCTAGAAAGATGTATCCAAATGCATACGAGGCTTGATGGTCATATGGTGCAAGGCCATGTTGACTGTGCTGCACATATGGTAGGAGAAGCAAAAGACGAAGAGGGAAGCTGGGTTTTTACTTTTAAGTATCCAGAGAATTATTCTAATCTAATCATAGAGAAGGGTTCAATTACAATTAATGGAATCAGCCTTACCGTTGTCGAAGTTACTGACAATACAGTGAGTGTCGCCATTATACCATACACTTACGAGCACACTAACTTGAAACATCTTAAGGATAACGACATGGTCAATTTAGAATTTGACATCATTGGAAAATATGTTGTCAAGTACCTAGAGAGAACTAAAAGATAGTTAACCAAACTAAAAAATCTAAGCCTAACGGATTTTAAGGGCAAAAAAAAACCTGATCAGCATAGCTAATCAGGTTTTTTTTGTATTCAAAACAAGAGAATATTATTCTCCTGGCTCTAGTTCTGCTTCTTCCGAATCAGACATTACCATATCTGGATGAGAAGTAATTTCAGCAGGCTTCACTAATAGATTTCTAAACTCTCTAAGACCTGTACCCGCCGGAATTCTCTTACCAGCAATTACATTCTCTTTCAAGCCCATTAGCGTATCTACTTTTGCACCTATTGCTGCTGTACTTAGCACCTTCGTAGTTTCCTGGAATGATGCTGCAGATATCCAACTCTCAACACCTAGTGAAGATTTGGTGATACCTTGTAAGAGTGGCTTAGAAGTTGCAGAAACTGCATCTCTAAATTCCACTAACTTCTTATCGTTTCTCTTTAAGAATGAATTCTCTTCACGAAGCTGTCTAAGAGTTACAAGCATACCCTGCTTCAACTTCACAGACTCTCCTGCTTCTTCTACAATCTTCTTATCAAAGATCCAATCATTCATCGTTAAGAACTTAAATCTATCAACAGCTTCACCTTCTAGGAAGGTAGTATCTCCTGGATCCTCGATCTCAACCCTTCTCATCATCTGACGAGCGATTACTTCGATGTGCTTATCATTGATACCGATACCCTGAGATCTATATACTTCTTGGATTCCATTTACAAGATACTTTTGAACTGCAAATGGTCCTGAAATTGTTAAGATATCAAATGGAGAAATAGAACCATCAGAAAGTTGAGTTCCAGCTTTCACGAAATCACCTTCTTGTACCAAAATCAATTTGGACTTACCAATTAAGTATTTATGCTTCTGACTGGTCTTTTGATCTTCAACAAAAACCTCTTGATTACCCCTCTTAATCTTACCGAATGAAACGATACCATCAATTGCTGAAATAACTGCTGGATTGGAAGGGTTTCTTGCTTCAAATAATTCTGTTACTCTCGGAAGACCACCGGTAATATCTGTAAGCTTTCCAAGTTTTCTTGGAATCTTCGCTATCCTTTCACCGGCTACAACTGAGCCTCCATTTTCAACAGTCACATATGCTCCTACCGGTAAGTTGTATGATTTAACTTCGTTACCTTTTTTATCCAAGATCTTAATTCCAGGAATTACTTTCTTGTTTTTCGTTTCAGTAACAACGATATCTACGTTACCAGTTTGTTCGTCAATCTCCTTTCTAAAAGTATCTCCCTCAACTAGATCACTAAATTCAACAATACCACCATACTCTGAAATAATCGCTGAGTTAAATGGATCCCACTGAGAAATCACATCTCCTTTTTTCACTACCTGTCCTTCTGTTACCAATAGGTCAGAAGCATAAGTTATGTGCGTTGAAGAGTAAACCTTCTTTGTTTCAGGATCTACAATTTTGATTTCTCCAGATCTTGAAAGTACAACTGTTGCTTTTTTACTGCCGTCTTTGTATTCAATAGTTTTAATCGCATCAAACTCAATAACTCCATCAAACTTCGAAACGAATTCTGACTCTGATTGACTTACTGATGCAATACCCCCAACGTGGAAGGTTCTCAATGTCAACTGTGTACCCGGCTCACCAATACTCTGTGCTGCAACGATACCAACTGCATCTCCATTTTCTGCAATTCTATTTACCGTAAGGTTAGTTCCATAGCATTTTCTACAAACACCATTTGCTGATTCACATGTCAAAACTGATCTAATCAACACTGATTCTATTTCAGCATCTTCAATATTCTTAGCTATATCTTCTGAAATAAATTTACCAGCTTTGATGATTAAATCTCCTGAAACAGGATGTGCAATATCTTGAAGACTAAATCTTCCTTTTATTCTATCCGCTAGTGATTCAACAACCTTATCATTTTCTTTAAATGCAGTTGCTTCAATTCCTCTCAATGTATCACAATCATCTTCTGTGATAATTACATCTTGAGAAACATCAACAAGTCTTCTTGTCAAATAACCTGCATCGGCAGTTTTCAATGCTGTATCGGCCAAACCTTTACGTGCACCGTGCGTTGAGATAAAGTAATCTTGAATTGATAGACCATCTAAGAAATTTGATAGAATTGGATTTTCAATAATTGATCCTCCAGTATCTCCTGACTTTCTTGGCTTAGCCATCAATCCCCTCAATCCACATAACTGCTTAATCTGTTGCTTAGATCCCCTTGCTCCAGAGTCAAGCATCATA
>CALBWK010000135.1 GCA_937969415.1 uncultured Saprospiraceae bacterium
GATACTTCTATTAATTTCTATGGAGTTTTTGTAGAAATTAAATTGCATTTCCTTTGCACTATTGAAACTATATCCAGCGTCGTCTCCGCTGACCTTAGAAGATAGCATAACCTCTTTTGCTTTGGAAGATTTTTTGTACAAGCGTGATACAGATTCTGATAAATAGATGACGCCTTTGCCATCTTCAAGTGTTTCTTCTAATTCATCCATATCAAATCCGAAAATTTTGTCTGGCGAATCTATGATTTCATTGAATCCCTTGACATAAGCGTCGCACACAAAATTATCCATTAAGGATTCATAATAACCTCGCTTACCCTGTGCTTTTCGAATAATGGCATAAGCAGGGTCTTCAGCATCTGCTTTAATGATAATTTGTTCAAGATTATAATTCTCGGTAGTAAGTATTTGGTTGTGAGTGATAGGCTCTCCCTTATTATCAATACTTGTGGAAGTTGTGATATAGCCAATATATTGAAAGATGAGCTTATTGTTACCTGTAGGAATATTCAGTTGATATTGTCCTTCTAGATTGGTTGTCGTGCCAATAGAGGTGCCCTCTATATATATGTTGACATAGGGCAATGTATTATTGTCTTGGTCAGTAACTACACCACTAACTTGGGCAATGGATAGCTGGAGACTAGCAGCTACTAGCGATAGGAATAAATAAATACGCATCCCTAAAGATAGGATAAGTACTTAATCTTTCTATTGCAATGAGGGAGTTCCTTCTTTCATCTCCATCTCTAGTGCTTACCTTTCTAATATTTTGACTTCCGTACGTCGATTATAAATGTGCTCTGCCTCAGAACATTGGATTCCATCTATACAATGGTTTCTTGGCTGCTCTTCGCCATAGCCTATTGACTGGATTCGATGATTACCTATACCTTGAGATATAAGATAGTTTTTTGCGCTTTCGGCTCTTCTATTAGAAAGTTCGAGGTTATATTCTTTATGGCCTCGGCTGTCAGTGTGGGCGCTGAGTTGTATTTTGAGAGTAGGATTTTCTTGCATCAGTTGTACAAGTTTATCTAGCTCTACTTTAGCACCACGCGTGAGATTGTAACTATTGTAGTCGTAATAGATGTTCTCGAATACGATAATGGCACCAACCTCTACCTTTACATTGTTGATGCTAGGAGTTGAAACTTCTTTTTCAATATAGACAATTTGTGGCTCTACTGATTTCTCTACTTCGATATTTTGGAGAGTAATGTTGTAATTTGCTCCTCCCCACTTTGCTGATACTATTTGTTGCCAATCTTCTTTATTTGGGGCACTTATGGTGATAAGTTTGTATCCAGAATCTAGATTAATTTCCGCTAGACCAAGGCTGTCTGACTGCTTGGATAATAGAAAATTTTCTTCTTTTGGATTAAATATTCTATTGCTAAAATTCTGTAGTTCGTTTTCATCTAAAGTATGGACTTTGATTTCGGCCTGAGGTAGTGGGTCTCCTGCTGCATCTTTTACTTCTAGGACTATAAGATTATAGTTACTATCAACATATTCGTATAAGGATCTGCTAGAGGCAAACTGATATAGATCATCTTTGCCGAGGCCCCCGGGACGATTGGAGCTCAAGTAACCCTGTGTAACATTTTTGTTAGTTGTTATACCAAAGTCATCGTATAGGGTGTTGATTGGGGAAGGTAGCCTAGTTGGTTTCTGCCATTCTCCATTTTCACCTTTACATAAGAATAAATCCAATTGTTTGTCCGTTCTGTCGCTAGCATAAAGGAGTAATCCTCGTTCATTTATAGAGGGAAACCAATCGTTTTCTTCCGAGTTTATTTCAGGTCCTAAGTTGATAGGTCTGCTCCATTCTCCGTTTTCAAAAGTGCTGAGGTATAAATCCATTTTTCCATAGCCACCTGGTCTATCACTTGCAAATACCAGTAAGTCTCCAGCTTGATTTAGGGTTGGATGACAGCTGGCAATGTCAGGCATATTGAGTTTTAGTTTCATGGGTTTCGTCCACTTTCCGTTTATATAGTTTGAATGGAAAAGCTTTAGAGTTACAGTTTTATTTCTTTCAAGGTTAAATTCTGTACCATCAAAATCTACTCGCGTAAAGTATATATTGTCACCTTCTTTAGTGAAATGTGCTGGCCCTTCGTGATACGGTGTGTTGATAACTGAATCGAAAGGTTTTACTTGAGATAAAGTGCCATTATTGTTGTTGCAAAAAACTAGATCGAAAAATGGAGTATCTATGTTCTTGTCAAATAATTTTTGTCGAGCTCTTGCTTGTACAAATACTAAGAAGTCTCCCCATTGAGTAGGTGCGAATTCTGTGTTATTACTATTGACGAGATCTTCGTTCTGGACTGTAATTAGATTGTCCCAGTCTTGCGCTGTAACAGCCATCAAGATAGAACTATAGAATAATATGACAAGACAAATCTTATGCACTAGTAGTAGCGTGGGTTTTGTATACTCTTTGGAACCTTATTGGTTTTAAGATCATACCTTAGTAGGATTTCAAAACTACCATTTTCATAATCTCTTAATTCTGTAGTGCTAAAGTCGTAAGACATCATAGCCATTAATGACGGTGTAAATCTAAAGCCGAGTAGGACGCCTATTGATTCCAGAAACGAATTTTGTGAACCTCCACTTCTAAGATTAACTCCGAGATGCGCTTGGTCTTCATAGATGAATATCCCTTGCAAATCTAAATCTACGGGTGCTACCTCACTCACTTTAAGTAGACTGTGCTGTTTGAAATTCCAAGTGTCCCCAAGGTTAATGTTTAAGCCAAACATTGCATAAAGTATTCTTGATTCGCGGGATTGATTTTGATCCGTGTCGAAATCAATATCAGATTGTACAAGTCTTGGAATACTTAAGCCTGCATAGTAATTATCATTTTCGATATGTAATCCTGCTCCTACATTAAAGAGGTTCTTAGAGAATCTGTTTTGCTCTATTGCACCATCTTGATCAAAACCATCTAAGGCAATGAGTCTTTCGTCAGTAAAATCATTGATAAACTGTCTGTAGTTGGCTAATAGTCCTAGTTGTAATTTAGTGTTTAGGAACTTAAGTTGATAGGCATAGATTCCTGAGATGTCATTACGCTGAGAAATACCTACAGTATTTCTACTAGCGGTTAGGCCCAAACTGACGGACTCATAGATGTTAGGTAATGAAATTAATATTGTTTGACCTGTAGGAGCACCCTGTAATCCAGACCATTGATTTCTATGTCGAAGGGTAACAGAAAAATTATCCTCTGCAGCAGCTATAGCAGGATTGTAAAATAACTTAGCATTACCAAATTGTGTAAATTGATTTTGTTGCTGCCCAAAAACTGCCGCGCAAGAAGCTAATAATATTAGTATACCATATATTCTCATCATAACTCTAGAATTATAAAGCCAGATAATGGTCTTGATCCATCTCCTAGGTCCAAGATGTAATAATATGTACCAACAGGAAGTAGTTTGCCATTAAACATTCCTTGCCAGTCATTATTGTAAGGTGCTGAGTTGTAAACTTCATCTCCCCACTCATTAAATATAAGTATGGAATTGCTCTCATATTCACCTGTTTCAAGACAAGGTACTCTCAATGCATCATTATACCCATCTCCATTAGGTGTGACAAGATTCCCAACAAAGCAATCTACTTCTACGCCTATCGTTAGAAATATGCTTGCTTGATCACATTCGTCAGGACAATCTTGAAGACATACCTCGTAAAGTATTTCATCGTCACCGACCAATCCACTATCAGGGGAGTATAAGATTGTCGATTCACTTATTATGGCAGTACCTCGATTAGGTTCAGCATTTATTGTAATATTTGATTCTCTGTTAATTACATCATTCAATAAAGGTTGGATAGTAATTTCTTGACCAAAGGGCAAGTCTAAAATATCATCATTGGCTATTGGTGTTGTCACTGCTGTAACGACTATCGTATCTGTAAAATAATCTAAGCATTGACCTGATGAGGAATTAATAAAGATATTATTGTTCCCAGGTCTAAGATTGCTAACTGAAACTGTATTTGAATTTTGATCTATAAGATTTATTTCTGGATCATCACTGAACCAGAAAACTTCTGTATTATCAGGTGTACTTATAGTTGAGATATTTGTAAAATCTCTTCCACATAGTATAAGGGTATCGTTTACTTCAGCGCCTATAGAAGGATGTGTCGCCAGATTTAGATTAAGTATATCTCCAATTGGTGAGCTACATTCATTTAGTATGGATACTGCAGCTAGCTCAAAGTTGCCAGGAGAATTGATAAGGAAACTTAAATCTAAACATTCACTATCGCCTGTTTGCAGTGTGGTTTGTGTAGAAACATCTATGAGTCGTACCTCATCTATTGGTTCTATCAGGTTGGTCAGACAGATTTCTATATTGTCTAAGTCAGTTGTGCATAAATCAATTACCTCATCTACAAAACTGGGTGCAGCGGGTATGGGATTGACTTGTAGATTAAATACAATAGATGTATCTGAAGTACAATTACCTGAAGAAATAAATACGCTATAACCACCAGTGTTTCCTTCTTGGACATTAAGTAACTCTAATTCATTAGTGTTTCTACTGGTAGTACCTTGTGGTGTAAACCATAGATAGCTGTCGGCATTATCTATATCTACGCTTAGAATTATATCATCTCCTGCACAGGCATTTTCTACACCACTAACAATAGGGGTTAATGGTGCCGATTGTAATTGTAAATCAAATCCTATTGATGCTTCTGATCTGCAACCTTCATTGATTTGTATTGCTGAGTAATTACCAGAATTTGTGTTGTTGAAATCTTGAATTGTAAGCTCTGGTGTTACCGTGGTTTGCTGTCCTGAAGGAGTAGTCCATACCCACGATACATTATTTCCGATTGTTGGATTGGTTACTGTCAGAATAACGTCATCTCCTAAGCAAGGTGTTGTACTCGAAACAATTTCTGGCGTATCAGGGATAAGTGTAATGTTTATATCATTGAAACTTGGCGTGGATTCGCAATCAGCATTAATAACTGTAAGCGTGTAGGTGCCATTGTTTTGTGTAGAAAAATTTTGGATAATTGGTTCTTCCTGAGATGAAGAGAATCCATTTGGTCCAGACCAATTGTATTGATAGTTTCCGGGTGGGAAGACTGTAGATACAAAGGCGACTGGGCTATTGCCGCTCATACAAGGCAGTGATGTGTTACTCACAGCAGTGATTGTAGGCCTTAGTCCAACCTCTACAACAGTAGTGGTGCTAGCTGAACAATTACTATCGGTAGTGACTTCTACTGTATAGACACCTGATTCTGCTAGCACAGTTACAATTCTTCCTTCTACTACAGTCCCATTAGGATCTGTCCATCGATAGATAGCATTGGGGATGAATGATGTGGTCAAGGTTATACTATCTCCTTCGCATACAGGACCATTATTGGTTGCGCCTATGCTTAAGGTGGATTCTATGTTGACAAAAAATGTTTCAGAAGTATCTGAGTTGCATATGCCTACCTCTGCAATTACAGTCCATTCGCCTGATTCAGATTGACTAATGGATGGAATTAGTAAGCTGTTAGATGAACCTGCACTATAGAAGATACCTTCATTAAACCATTGATAGTTGGTGCCATTGGCAACATTGGGAACAGTTAGTACGGCACTTTGGCCTTCGCAATAAATGCTTTCTCCCGTAATAATAGGCAAAGTCGGCTGAGGAAAAACTATGACCTGAGCCGTTGCCGTATCAGAAATACATTCTCCTTCTTTGGTGATTAGTGTATAAGTCCCTTGATTCGATTCTGTTATGTTTTCTATGACATCGGGGAATTGTCCTGACGACATATAATTATTTGGCCCTGACCATTCATATTCTAAGTTGGGATTAAATACATCTGTCATCAGCACAATGTCTTCTCCAACACAAGTCGTTATAAATGGATCTGAAATCTCAGCAGCGGGCGGAGTTGTAACTAGAATTTCTAAAGTATTTGAGGGATTTGAATTGCAATTATCACCTCTGACTTCCACATAGTACAGATGCGTACCTTCTGTTGGATTAAGGATTAGACTTGGCCCATCTGTTCTAGAAATTAGAGTACCATTCGGAGATATTCCTTCAAACCAGAAATATTCCACGATTTCGGTAAAGCTATTAGTATTAATTAGTAGCTCTTCGCCATTGCAGATAGTCGTCAAGTTGCTAAATATCTCAGGGCTATCAAAAAGTTCTACATCTATCTGTAAACTACCTTCAAAACTGCAACCATTAGAGGTTGCTATTAAATTATATTCTCCTGAAGAATTTTCATCTATGCCTGTTAGGATCGGATTGGCCTGCGTTGATGAAAAATTATCTGGCCCAGTCCATTCAAAAGTAAAATTGGAAAACTCTGGAAGATTGGCTTGAAACTTTATCGTATCCGCTAAGCACAAGCCACTAACAAAACTTGGATTTAATTCTGGTTTTAGAATGGAGATGGTGCTGCTACAGCTACTTAGATTGCCTGAGGGATCAGTTCCAGTGATGCTATAAGATGTACTTAGATCTGTACAGAAAACTTGCCTTGGCTCAAAGTCAATAATGGCAAAATCACAATTGTCCTGTGCATTAAACATTAAGTCTGACTCAATGATAGGGTAGAAACCATTTAACATTGGATCTAGAATGTATTCCATTTCTAGGCAAGTTATTTCAGGTGCTATAGTGTCTGATACGGTTATTTCGGTGGTGCAGCTACTGCTATTGCCTACAGCGTCTGCGGCTGTGTAAGTAAGGGTGTAATTGTTGGGGCTCAAGTCTAGAGGATCGGTGATCTGGGATGTAGTGCCCGATTGGTTATTTGTAATAGTTACATCAGGTTGGAGATCTGTGTATATAAGCGTTATCCTGAGGTATGTATCATTGTCGATGCCTTGCGATCCTGTTATGTTGCCAGGGCTACAAGGGGTAGTTCCTTGACCTCCATTGGATTGGTTAAGTATCGGAAATCTAACAGTGCCATCTTCTGCCCAAAGTCTTAAGTCATCTGGGTTAAGCTCTACAATTCTTGATGTTTCCGTGCAGGATGCATTACTTATTCTGGTGATCAACTCACCTAGTTCACTCACGATAGCTATTTCACTATTATCTGTGAGTGATAACTTATATTCAATTAATAAATGTGGACTAACTGTTAATCCATTAAAACTTACGTCTGTAAACGGAATTATATAATCTGAAGGTTGGTATACATTCTCAATTGAATTGAATGAGAAAACAATAAATCCATCTTGATCAGGTTGCGTCTGGACAAAGTCTTCAGTTCCAAAACAATTGTCTTGATAACTTACAAGACTTGGAGCATTAAATCCTACACTACAATCATCTATACCTACATATATTTGGATGGAGTCTGGGCAAGTTATGTTTGGACTGGTATTGTCTGCCACATTTATATTTTGAGTGCAGCTCGCAGAATTTTGTCCACAATCAATGAGTGTGTAGGTCAGAATGTGTGGCCCAAGATCAAGAGAAAGAGTAGTAACTTGTTGATTGTCTACTGATGTGTCCATTCCATCAATATTCACAATCCACTCTGCATCTTCTGATAGTAGGCAGTTGTCTGTAAAGGCAGGTAATATGAGACGATAGTCTACACTGCATTGATCTTCATTCACTTGAAGGTTAAAATCAGAGGGACAATTTGTCAAGCTCGGTGCTACTTCGTCAGAGATTGAAAAAGTGGCGATTTCTTCAGTTATGTTTCCGCAGCCATCATAGGCGATGTAGTAGGCGTCAATATTATTAGTTATACCTATAGTATCTTCTCGAGCACATACGGCATTTTGGAAAGTTATGGCCGGAGTGTTGATAATAATTGTTGTGTCAGAATAATCACCTGGAGGTAATACCTTTAAGGTAACGCCGTTGCAACCATCAGTAATATCAACAGTATTGTCTATCACCCACTGATCAAATATTTGATTCAATTGGGTATTACTACAATTTACGTTAAGATCAGCAGGTAGTGTGTTGAATTGTGGGCCAGAAAAATCCTGGACTTGAATGGTTTGTTCTATAGAATCTATATTGCCACAAGGATCTTCAGCCTTCCATATTCTTATAAATTGATTTTGACAAGCAGAGTTAAATAGTACTGAGTCTCTGAAGGATATCTTTGGAGTGGCGCAGGCATCTGTGACTGATATAAGTCTGGTCAGATCGCTCAAGTCTTCGTCGCAGTTGAGAGCAACAGTTGGGCTAAGATTTATGATTGGTGCTAAGGTGTCATCAATTGTATATGTACGGCTGGTCTCGGCAATATTGCCGCAAGCATCCTCGCCGACCCATTGCCTTATTAATTTGTAACGATAGTGACCGCAACTATCTACACTTGATATTTGAGTGCTGGAATCAATCGCTACTGTAGTTAATAGGCCATCGCACAGATCTTGTATTTCTGGAATATCATCTGGTATGGCTTGTTCGCATAGAAGGAAGGTATCTGATAAAGAGTTGATTACTGTTGGTGCTATTGTATCACCAATAATCCGAAAGTTGGCGGTAGTCACATTATCATTACCACAGTTGTCTTCTGCAAAAAAGGAAACTGTTACTTGCCAATTACAAGTAGTTCTCTGTATGCTGATGTTCGTACTGTCTCCAAATTCACTAAATCCAGAATTACCTTGATCATCGTTCCAGATATAGTTTGAGAAACTTCCTCCGCTACAATTATCTATAATCTCTGAGCCAGCTCCTGAGTCTAACCATAATTGAAGGCTATCGAGTATGCCTAAGGTGCAGTAAATATCCTTGTCGGTTGCAGGTTGAGCAAATTGAGGTTTTTCGCTATCAGTTAGTATGAAGCTAGCTGTAAGAGTTTCTATGCTTCTGTTCCCACAGCTATCTATTGCAAAAAAGTCTATTTCTAATGCATCTCCATTGACACAAAGGTTATTGCTCAGTTGATCTAGCGAATCTAAGGCAACATTAAGAGGGGTAGTTGGAAGGACAGTGGCTTCTCCATCGTCAGCAATAGCCCCTGCTTGGCCCTGGAACCAGTTAGCAAAGAGTGTACTTAAGTTGGTAGCATCGCAATCAAAGCTAATATTAGCCGGTGGAGTAGTAAATACAGGCGGTATAGTATCTTGATTGGCAGTTGTATGATAGGCATTAGCCACTAATGGCCACGAGGCCAGTATCATCAGGGTGATATGGATAATGCACTGCCGCATATATAATTAATAACGAAAGAATCATTAAGAATGTACTAAAATTGTACCATGATTAGTGTCGAATTAAGGCTATTCTTCTTGGTCTAAGTCTCTGTTTATCAATTTCTTATCCTGAACATTGGCATCCAAGAAATTATTGAGCTTATCTATATCGAAGTTGGTCTTCATCTCCCCGAAAGTGTCGATTTTAATGTCAAAACCGTTCAATTCTTCGTGTACAGAGGGTTTTCCCTCTTTTTTCATCTTTTTAGGCATAGTTACTTGTGTTGATTAAATATACACTATGTACAACGTCTTATACCTCATTTGGAATTCCAGATTAACAGTATCTTAAATTTGACTGAAATTTGTCTACTCTAAATTTGCTTCAAAAAGTATTAATTATCTTATCTTTGCCGTCCGCTACAAAGGTGGAGTGGGTGAGTGGCTTAAACCAACGGTTTGCTAAATCGTCGTACTGGGAAACCGGTACCGGGGGTTCGAATCCCTCCTCCACCGCTTTAAAAGCTACATAAGACATTTTTCGGGGCGTAGCGCAGTCCGGTTAGCGCACCTGGTTTGGGACCAGGGGGTCGGAGGTTCGAATCCTCTCGCCCCGACACAAAAGCTTCACGCATTAGCGTGGGGCTTTTTTTGATTAAGGATGCAGATATTCACGACATATATAATTCATTCAGAAACAAAGGGTCAGTTTTATGTAGGGAGTACTGGACAACCTATCAAGCATAGATTGGCTCAACATAATTCTAAGCATAGCGGATTTACGGGATCTGCTAATGATTGGAGTGTGGTATTCACACAAGAATTCTCCAATGTTCAAGAAGCGAGACAGTTAGAACGGAAGATAAAAAAGAGAGGTGCAAAGAGATTTCTTGAATCCTTCTAGCGCATCACGCCAAAGGCGTGAGGGTCGGAAAGCGTATTTGTCTCGCCCCGACACAAAAGCTCAGTAATACTCGTTATTGCTGGGTTTTTTTTGCTTAGGGGTCGTTTTAGGGGGTCATTATTAATTTTAAGTGTAGCCTACAGCAAAAAAGGTAACCAACAAAACAAAAAGGGCCAACCCCTCACAAGATTCGCCCTTTTGTTTTTCTATAAGCAGTTACTAGTTACTTCCTGATTTTACAAATCTCTCTACGCCAGTCGCCTTGTTGTTCTTATCGAACATAGTCACTATATAAGAACCAGCAGGTAGCTCTGAGGTATCAATTCTGTCGCCACTTCTGTGTGCTTGACTAAATAGCCTCTCACCTGTAGCTGTTGTAATGGTGATACTTTCTACGAGCTCGTCATTAGAAATCTGGAACCCATCTACAGCAGGATTAGGATATAGACTGTGGTTAACTATTTCTCCTAGCTCATTTATTGAAGTTGTTGCTGAGGTACAGAATAGTTCTTCCGTTCTTTCTTTGTTCCCATAGATACAAAAGGTAAGAGTGGAGTTTCCAGCTATACATTATGTCTAAGGATGATTGATTGTGAAGGGTTAGTACTAGTGCCAGGGTCTATTGAATTAGGAAGAGCATCTGCAGAAGGTAAGACTCCAAAGCTATATTGAAGTTGGAGATCAGCAACCGCTACTTCCATTCGGTTGGAAAGTTGTCAGCAAGTTCTATATTCCAATACCACTCAAGAATTGTGTCTCTGTTGTTTGTTAATTCAAATCCAAACTTTTTACTGAATCCGTCGTTGCTTTCTTCTTCTGAAACTTCCAGATTAAAGTGATTAGGGGCAAAGCTCACGTCTTGCGCAAGGAGACAGCCGTTCATAAGCAAATAACATATTAGAAATTTGCTTGCAAGCCATAGGTTTTGTGTTTTTATGACATCCATTGTTCTAGTTGAAATTATTGATTAGGAATGAAGCACCTTTAAGATACGATTTCCATATGTTTTGCATAGAACTAATGTTGTACATGCATTAAAAAAGGGCCAACCCCATACGAGATTCGCCCTTTTGTTTTTCTATAAACTGTTACTAGTTACTTGCTGATTTTACAAATCTCTC
>CALBWK010000136.1 GCA_937969415.1 uncultured Saprospiraceae bacterium
ATCCACTGCCACAAGCAGATGCAGGACCTGACAGTAGTTTGTGTATAGGCGAGACGACAAGTTTGTCTGCGAATGGAGGAGTTGCATATGTGTGGAGCACAGGTGAGACGACACAAGATATAGTGATCACACCGACACAAACCACAACCTATTCAGTTACTGTAACAGATACCAATGGCTGTACAGATGAAGACGAGGTGACAGTGGAAGTGTTTGATTTACCAGAAGCGAGTATAGAAGGCGATGCAGAGCTGTGCTTAAATGATACCGTAGAGTTAGTTGCTAGTGGTGGCACCAGTTACTTATGGAATGAAGGCTCAGCAACAGCATCAATAAATGTATCACCAACACTTACAACGACCTACGCAGTAACAGTTAGCGATACAAATGGCTGTACGGCCACTACGACGCATACATTAGTAGTCAATGAGAATACAACTTCGTCTATCAGTTCCAATGTAGAGCTGTGCTACGGAGAACAGGTTGATATTACAGCGAGCGGAGGTGCGACGTACTTATGGTCTACAGGCGAGACAACTGCGACAATTAATGTATCGCCCCTCACTACGACAGTTTATAGCGTTACAGTTACCGATGTTAATGGCTGTACAGCGCTGGAAGAATCGACGGTACTTGTCCATCCACTGCCACAAGCAGATGCAGGACCTGACAATAGTTTGTGTCTAGGGGAGACGACAAGCTTGTCTGCGAGTGGAGGAGTTGCATATGTGTGGAGCACAGGAGAGACGACAAAAGATATTGTGATCACACCGACACAAACTACAACTTACTCAGTCACTGTAACAGATACCAATGGCTGTATGGATGAAGACGAGGTGACAGTAGAAGTTTTTGATTTACCAGAAGCGAGTATAGAAGGCGATGCAGAGATTTGTTTGCAAGAGGAAGTTGAATTGGTGGCGAGTGGAGGATTCACTTATGCTTGGAGCAATGGAGCTACGACTGAGATTATTCTTGTGATGCCAAGTCAAAATACAGATTATAATGTAACTGTAACTGATGTCAATGGCTGTACATCAACAGCAACTCACACCGTTGTTGTGAATACAAATACAAGTTCAACTATTAGTGAGAGCCAAGAAATTTGTGACGGTGAACAAGTGGACTTAATAGTAAGTGGTGGTACGTCCTATGTTTGGTCTACAGGAGAAACGACTTCAGAAATTACTGTGGCGCCACTAAATTCGACTGTCTATTATGTTACAGTGACGGATCAGAATGGCTGTACGGCAGTAGAGGAATCTACAGTTGAAGTTCATCCGCTTCCTATGGCAGATGCAGGAGACGATGACTCACTTTGTATTGGCGAAAGCTATACCCTTATTTCTACAGGAGGAGAGACTTATCTTTGGAGTACTGGTGATACGAGCAGTGAAATTTCTGTAGCGCCTGCAGTTGCAACCACTTATGCGGTAACCGTGACGGATTCTAATGGATGTGTCGCTAGCGATGAAGTAACACTTACAGTATTTGATTTACCAGTTTCGACAATAACTGAAGAGCAAACAATATGTGAAGGAGAGTCGGTTGATTTAGAAGCGGGTGGAGCTAGCACTTATTTATGGAGTACTCAAGAGACTTCTTCTGTAATTTCAGTAATGCCTCTAGTGACAACAATTTATACCGTAACGGTAACTGATGGCAATGGCTGTACAGATACAAATTCTGTAGAAGTCAGCGTAGAAGAAGTTCCTATGGCAGATGCGGGAGAGGATCAAGATATTTGTGTTGGTGATGACGTAACCTTAACCGCATCAGGAGGAGTAAGTTATCTGTGGAGCACAGGAGAGGTGAGTGCTTCAATTGGAGTCGATCCTTTTAGTAATACTGATTATCAGGTGACAGTCACCGCTTCCAATGGTTGTACTGCAGTAGATGAGGTTACAGTATTTGTCCATAATTATCCTGAAGCAGATGCTGGAGGACTAGTCTTTACTTGTTATGGAGAGCCAGTAACATTGACGGCAACTGGTGGAACCAACTATTTATGGAGTAGTGGTGATACAACTGCCAGTATAACGATTGCACCGTTGGTTGATGTCTTTTATGAAGTAACAGTTAGTGATGATTTCGGATGTTCAAGTGTGGCAGAAGTAGATGTTATCATAAATGAACAACCGTTTGCAGATGCAGGAGATGATCAGATTATCTGTGCTGGTGGCAGTGTGCAGCTATTTGGTGGATATGGAGACACATATTTGTGGACGCCTGATTTATTTCTGGATGATAATACTTCGCAATCGCCTTTGAGTAATCCAGATAGTACTATTACGTATACGATGATTGTTACAGATGAGCAAGGCTGCACAGCCTCTGACGATGTGACGATTACAGTTGAGCAAAATGATGTGGAGCCGCCAGTTGCTCATTGTTCAGATATCACAGTTGTAGTGGATAGTAATGGTGAGGTGGTCATTACACCTAGTCAAGTCGATAATAACTCAACTGATAATTGTGGAATTGTGCAATATGAGTTGGATGAGACAGAATTCTCCTGTTTGTTGATAGATTATACTATTGTGCTCACCGTAACAGATGGAGCAGGCAATGATGACTCCTGTACTTCTACAGTAAGTCTGACTGGACCAGATTTTGATTGTGATTTGATGGCCAATGGTTGTGATCTTTGTGCTGGTGGTGATGATACAATCGATAACAACAATGACGGTCTGCCTGATTGTGCTTATCCACCTCCGTCTTACGCAGATGTTGAGGATTTATGGAAATGTGGTGTCGTCAATGGAGTACAGATGGTATGGGTATGCCATGCGCCATTCCAATCCATATGTACAGAGTATGATTCGGTATACCTCCATACTTCTTTCCATCAAGATGACTACCTAGGTCCGTGTTTTGCGATAGGTTGCTTCTTCGATGCACAGTCACCTGAGGACAAGCCGCAGCATCAGGTTACAGAAAGTCATTCGCATCATTCGCATAAGTCACATTCTGATATTCAGTTGAGTTGTAAAACAGTGATTACCGATGTGGGCTGTGGCGATAAGCATATAACTGAACGACTTAAGAAGACTCTCAGAATAGATCATATCCACTGCAGTGATTATGACCTAACCTTGGATTATACTGAAGACGAGCTCAGCCTAGCAATATGTCGACAAGATGAAGTTACTGTCACCTTTCAGGTCAAAGATAAGTGTGGCCATCAAGAGCAATGCTTGAGCACAATCATATTGGAAGAACAGAGCATTGATCTATATCCTAATCCAGCCACTGATTTATTGAATATAGATGGGCTCAATGGAGAGCGATATAGCGTCTATAGTGTAAGTGGTAGACTTGTGATGAGCCAGCAAGTAGAGGATAATCTTAAAATTGATAAGTTGGAATCTGGCGTGTATCTGATAGTTACTGCGTCTGGAAGGGCCGAAAGATTTATCGTGACGAAATAGATAATAAAGTAGTCTGCTAATTTAAGATGGCAAAGTTTGGCAGATGTGAAGAAATCTTAATAGCCATTATTATCCGGGCTGCTTGACACTATAGTTGAGTGGCCCTTTTTAGTTCGGCTTATTGGCATATAGATTATTTATTGTCCTTATTAATTGTTAGAATTGAACACTCAAAGGCCTATCACGTTTAATCTTGAAGTCAAGCATATTGAGTCTCATACCTACATTAAATAAACGTAAAGTTACTCTCAACAGTATTAAATCCCCTGTTGCTGATGAGCTTGGCGACTTCGAGAAGCACTTTAGGCAGTCTATGCAATCTAAAGTGCCATTGCTAGACAAGATAATGTACTATATAGTACAAAGAAAGGGTAAGCAAATCAGGCCGATTATGGTCTTTCTTAGTGCCAAGATGTGGGGCAGCCCTTCGGAAAGCACCTACAGAGCAGCTTCATTTATAGAATTATTACATACGGCTACTTTAGTACATGACGATGTTGTCGATGACTCCTATCAAAGAAGAGGCTTCTTTTCTATTAATGCTCTTTGGAAAAATAAGATAGCGGTCTTGGTGGGTGACTACCTCTTGTCTAAAGGACTATTGTTAGCCCTTGACAATAAGGAGTATAAGCAATTGCATATTGTCTCTAGGGCAGTAAGGGATCTGAGTGAAGGTGAGCTTATGCAAATAGAAAAAGCGCGGCGCCTTGACATAGAAGAGAATATTTATTTCGAGATAATAAGACAGAAAACGGCTTCACTGCTTGCTGCGGCTTGCAGTGCTGGTGCTGCTTCAGTGACGGAAGATGATGAGGTTATAGAGCAAACCAGACTCTTTGGTGAGACCCTAGGTATGGCCTATCAGATAAAGGACGATTTATTTGACTACGGAGAAAAAGCAATCGGAAAGCCTAGAGGTATAGATATTAAGGAGAAGAAGATGACGCTTCCTCTTATTTATGCCTTGTCAAAGGCAGATAAGAAAACTAAAAAGCACATCATCAACAGCATCAAAAAGAAGAGTACAGATCCTACCGTAGTTAAGGAAGTTATTGCTTTTGTAAAACAGAGTGGTGGAATGGAGTATGCTACTCAGGTGATGTTAGACTATAAAAATAAGGCTCAAGAATTGTTGCTCAATTTTCCAGATACACCTGCTCGTCAGAGTATGCAAGAGCTAGTAGAATTTGTCATTGATAGAAAGCACTAGCAAGGAGTAGGTTTTGCCTTAGAGAATCCTAACTTAAAAATACTGGCCTATACCGAGGACGAGACCTCGTTGCGTAGCATCATTGAGATCTATGGCATAATCGATTCTTAACACAGCACCATAGATTTTAGGATATATTATACGGACTCCAAGACCTGTAAAGACTCTAAATTGTTCTGCAGTCAAGAGGTCACTTAGTTCACCTCCAGGGTTTCTCCATGTGCCCACATCAGAGAAAACGACACCTTGTATACTTAATTTTTTCTTGTTGTAAAAGGTATGGCGATACTCAGAATTCAAAACGACTTGTGCTGTCCCTCTATCTATTCTATTGCCTATGCCTCTTATATTGGTGTGGCTATCTGCTACAAAAGGTGCAAATGGTGAGTCATTGTTTTGGGCGATACCTAATAATAGTCGACCTGCGAAGTTGCCCTTCTTTTTGATTTTATAAAACTTGTAGAACTGCGCCTGGATTATATGGAACCAAGTGTTATCTACCGTGTTAAAAACATTTTGATATTGAATGTACCAAGCATTGCCGTCTTGGTAAAATCTATCGTAGTTAAGTCGGTCAACTTTGTAAGCTAGTTTGGATAAGGCTTTGGGTTGTCTTAGTTCGTCGGGCCCCACTTTTATCTCTGTGAATTGGGTTTCACTACGTTCGTAATTTTCAATAAAATATGTGCCACCAAACTCTATATTCCTATGGTGATCAAGATGTCTAATGGCAGTAAGTCCGATACCATCGTTTCCATATTCATAATTGACTGTCCCTTCTGTAAAAAAAAGGGGTTCTAAAGAGGACCAACTGCTTATGCTTGCGCTGAAGCCCCAATCGGAATTATTGATACGTGGATTTTGGAAAAATAGGCTTGCGCTGTGTCTCCCATCGTTATTAAGATAATCAGCACTAAATATTTGGTCTTTTCCTTGCCAATTGATGTCTACAAACCCTACTTGAAACCACAGGTTGTTAGTTATTCTGCCTGAATTGAGAATAGGAATGAATGTCCTAACTTCTTCTAATTCGAAAACTACATTTGGTTTGTTAGCTATAGTGTCTATTCTGTATCCAGCTAGACCTATGCCTGATAGGTTGTTAAGTCTTTGTGCATCTTGTTTTAGTACACTTTCAGAAATTTCTGAGCCTTCTCTAGTAGAGATGTTTTCGTATAAATAACTCTGATCATATTTCCTTATGCCTTCAAAAGAGACTGTTTCTATAACAGAGGCTGTATGATTCTGAGCCTCGATGCTTAGGTATAATGCAGCAAATAGAACCAGTAAGAGAAGTCTTGTCGGCATTTAGTGTGTGTGATTAACTTTAGATCAGAGATTAAACCTAAATCCAAGGTTAAATGTTGCGGCATTTCCATTTGTATCGGCCAAAAATTTATTTGTAAAGTCGGTAACTAACAACTCTAACTCAATATCTGGAGTAAATTGATATTTAGCACCAGCTCCATACTGATAAAAGTAGTCAAAATCACTCTGCCAGAACGGTGAGAATCCTGATATAGCATAGAGTGTCGTTTTGAGATTAGGGTTGTATGAGAAGATAGCTGTGACTGGTGTAGACACTCTGTTGCTAAAGCCTTCGTCTCTCTTGCCTATGTCCTCTATAAGCAAATCAATCTCTGTAAATAGTGAGAAGCTGTTGCCTATAGGAAAGTCATTGAAGAATTGTGTATTCCAAGTTGCACCATTCCAATCTATAAATGGATCTATGCCATTGCCTTCTAATTCTTTTCCTATCGCAAAAACAAAAGAACTCTGAATAGAGAAGTTCTCCCAAGCATCTACAGGTGCATATCTTATCTGCGGCCCAAAAGCAGTGATACCTTGTCTACGGCTAAATGCATCACCATTGCCTAATACCTTAAATGCTGAGCTGTTACCACTGTCATTACTGACTCTTCTGAATCGAGTATTGATGCCAATATTGAACTTACTGTGCAAGCCATACAGGGCACTAAGTGAAGTCGTAAAGAAGTTACCTCTGTCTGAAAAATTCTCTCCGTCAAAACCTGTACGCTGCGTATACAGGTTGTTGAATATCTTCAACTCTACTGATCCCTGAGGGATAGTAGAGGAGACGATATATCTAGAACTATTGTTTCCAGATGCAGTAGCAGGAATGATAGTTCCTTTTACGCTAGTAGTCGAATTGCTTATGTCATTAAGTGACCAGTCATAGTTGTAATAAGATACTTTATCAGACTTTGATAATGGTGTGTTGCGGTACTTGTTTATGAAATCAAGTACGCCGTCTAAGTTCTTGCCAAAGTCAGTTGGGTACCATTTAAAGATTTGAGAGAGGCCAATTTTTCCTGGGCTCGTTTGGATAAAGTTTTTATTGTTAAGCGCCAATCTAGTTTGCTTATCTAGTTGTGCATCCAACGTTTCTGGTCTGTAAGCAAAGTTTGTGATCGGAGGACAACCTAGTGCACCGCATACAAGCACAAAGTGTAGTCTGCCGTCGTTGTATGGCTTAAGTAACTCTTTCTTTTCTAGATCATTAAGTGTTCTATTTCTTCCAGCTACTGTAATCTTTTTACCATCAAAGAATCCTTTGACTTCTTGCACAGAACTAAGTGGATAGTTGCTCACTGCTTGGTTGATGACGTGAAGGTTATAGGCATTGATGTAAAAAGCTTTTTTAGTAGCGTCATCTGCTTGTTCTAAGTTGGCTCCTTTGATTTGCTTCATCAGGCTCTTTAGCGTAGTGTTGCTTTTAAGCGAAGCATAATTGAGTGTTCCGTTTGTGACTTCAGAACTCATAAATGTATGAACTTCGTCAAAAAATGATTTGGTTATAGCTTGTGATTGCAAGGAAAATTGCGCAATCAGAATTAGTGCAATAGTTGTGATTAAATTTTTCATGATATTGTAATTGAAATATGATTTAAAATATTTTGTTTGCTTAACTGGCTTGTGAAATGGATTGGTCAATTGCTTGACATAATTGATTGTATCCTATGTGACCTGTATAGATGCCTTTGATGATGCCTTGATCTATGAGCAAAAGAACTGGGCTTTTGTTGATCATCAATTCGGTTCTTATGGCCTTTGATTCTGCAGGAGAAAGTTTGATGTAGTTGATTTTTGTTCTACAGCTGTTCTTCACTTTCTTAATGACTTCTGCCATTAAGAAGTTTTCGCAGTCTCCCTGTGGGCATAAATGCGCTAGGACAACCGTCGGTGAAGCTTGATATCTTTCTAGCAAATCTGATAGAGTGCTTATGTCGTTATTAATGTTTTCCATTTCCATTATTTACTTATACTACTGATTAGGTAGCTTGTTGGTTGCCAGACTTCGAAAATTAGTATATAAAACATTGATTGTCAAGGATATACATCTAGGTGGGAAAAATATTGGAATTTGATTATGTCTATATTAATTACGATATTTAGTAATTATACGAAAATGGTGATGACCTCTCTAGCGCATTACCACCCTTAATTGACACCCTATGAAGGAGATAGACCCCATATTGAGTAAGCTTTCCTATGAGGTATTAGATAGATTGCCAGTGCCAGTATTTTGGTTTGATGAAACAGCACGGTTTATAGAAGTCAACCAAAGGGCTTGCGCGGAATGGGGCTATACCAAAGAGGAGTTTCTTGAGATGTCTATTTGGGATGTCAATCCCAAGATGTCACCTAATACCTGGAAACAACATTGGGAGACTAAGATCAAAGATCCTTCTTCCTTTGAATCTGTCCATAGGAGAAAGGACGGCACCTTATTTCCAGTTGATATAATTGACAATTTTGTGGCATACAATAATAAGATTGTCTGTTGTGCAATCATCAGAGATGTTTCAGAACGTAAGGAAAGTAATAGAGTGGCCCGTCTATCTAGGTTTACTATTGAGAGTGCTGGAGATGCTATTTTTTGGATCAACAAGGAAGGGGTCATTGTAGATGCCAATGCAAAAGCCCTAAAAGCCTATGGTTATTCTGAAGAGGAACTCATCGGGATGAGTGTCTTGAAGATCTCTCAAGATATGTCTACAGAAGTCTTTGAGGAGGTCTGGGAAAAAATAAAAACAGAAAAGACTACTGTCTTAGAAGGCATTCATTATACAAAGGCTGGCAAAAAGATTAATGTGGAAATCAACGCCAATTTTTTCCAGTTTGAGGACCAGGAATACTCAGCATCTATTGTAAGAGATGTGACAGTAAGGAAAGGCAAGGAAGCGGCCTTAAGGGGTGCCTTGATGGAAATTAGAGAGCTTAAGGAGAAACTAGAAATCGAGAATAATTATCTCAATGAAGAGATAGAAGTAAAGAATGACTTTGGTGAGATTATTACCAATAGCGATGAGTTCCGAAAAGTCCTCAAGCAAGTAGAGCAAGTGGCCAACACCGATTCTACAGTATTGATTACGGGCGAGAGCGGTACCGAAAAAGAATTACTCGTCAGAGCCATCCATCAGCTCAGTGTCAGATCGACACGTCCTGTCATCAAGGTGAGCTTGGGTTCACTTCCACACCATATGATAGAGAGTGAATTATTAGGTCACGAAAAAGGGGCCTTTGTAGGGGCGCTGAGTAGAAAGATAGGAAAATTTGAATTGGCCAATGAAGGGACCTTGTATCTAGAAGAGATTGACGAAGTACCGTTAGAGATGCAAGCCAACTTGCTGCGGATCATTCGAGATGGTCAGTTCGAAAGGTTGGGCGGTCTAGATATTATAAAAGTCAATGTGCGGATCATCGCTACTAGTAGCAAGGACTTAGCGGAAGAGACTCAAGCAGGTCGATTTCTAGAGGAGCTATATTATTATCTCAATGTTTTTCCCATACAGACCATACCACTCCGAGATCGTAAAGAAGATATCCCTATTCTTACGCGTTACTTTTGTGAGCGCATCGGCAGTCGTATCAACAAGAAGATTACCGACATCCCGCAAAGCGCCATCACCAAACTAACGAGTTATGACTTCCCTGGTAATGTCAGAGAACTAGAGAATCTCATAGAACGTGGCGTTATCACTTCAAGAGCCGGCAAACTCAATCTCTCTGACTTCAATCTCAAACAAAAACGGACTAAGCCAAGTAATTTTCTCACACTAGAAGAAATGCAGCGCCAGCACATCGCCAAGGTGCTGCAGAAAACAGACTGGCGAGTCAGTGGAGATAAGGGGGCTTCTGTGATCTTGGGCATCCCACCCACAACCTTATTCTCTAAGATCAAAAAGCTAGGCATCAAACGAAGTACTAAGGTAGAATTCGAGTAAGTATCCTGAATAGCCAACTTATGTACCATTTAAGAATTATTACTTTCTGGATCTACGGTTTTGTTTTGAACGTGGCCTCTTTCATTTTAGGGTCTAAAGGCTCAAATTTCGTTTAGAATGGGGTTCTGTTTGAGTTATGAACGAATGGTGTCAAAGACAATTCAGTGACTAAACGTCACTGAATAATAAGTGAACCGTTTTATCAAAAACGGGTGGGATGGCCTCCCGTCCTCATCTGATGATGAGGTTCCTTCATTTCTAAAGTCGATTTACGACTTTAGATCTACTTACAGTAGACCTTCTTTCCAGAACGTTTAGGAATTCTAGTT
>CALBWK010000137.1 GCA_937969415.1 uncultured Saprospiraceae bacterium
AAGTCGCAGTTGCTTCATCTGGAGATATCTATTATCAGATTAATCGTTCTTTTGATAATCTAAAAATATCTGAAGTTAATCGTGCTGCCAAGTTTTTGGGCCAAGAGCTTTACAAATACAGTAATGACTTTAAGATATTCCAACTGAAGTCCGTCTCTATAATTTCATTCCTTACGGATACTAAAAATGCACAACTTATAGATAGTTTGGCCTCAGAAGGAATTAAGGGGCTACACTCTAATGCCTCAGGTGTTAATCTTATACCAGCTATTCTCACAGATATGCAGACGCAGACTATAATTTTGATTGAGGATGGCGTTTTCTCAGTAGCCCCCGAGCATAAGTTGGTCCCTCAACGTCAATTGGTAGAGGACTTAAGGACAGCAGGCATCAAACTGGTATCTATTGATAATTTCGAAATGGTTTCTGATGGCTTCGAGATATTGAATCGCCTGACAACCAAGATCAAGAAACTCAATCAAGTCGAAAGAGAAGCTGTACTTATCTCGTGAGGATAGAGATAGATCTATTTGCTTACCAATCAACCCTAGATTTAGTTGATGCCGATGGTAAGACCTACTTTCAAGATCCAGTAAGGAAGAAGAGAATTCTATTGCAACCTGAAGAGCTTGTGCGCCAGTTATGGCTGCAATATCTCCATCAAGAACATCAGTTTGCCTTCGCTTCTATGGCTGTCGAGAGGAGCCTCAAAATCGGAGAGCTAGACAAAAGATATGATCTTGTCATCTACGAAAAGTCCAATCCTAAATATCTCTTTGAGTTTAAGAGCTTCAAGTTGGCCCTTACACAAGACGCCTGTCAGCAGATAGCCCAGTACAATCTTGCTCTGAAGATTCCTTACCTTATCATCAGCAATGGTCAAGACACCTATGCCTTTGAGGTAGATCATAAGGAAGGGACAGTGTCTGGGCTCCAAGAGTTGCCATTCTAGTCTAAATATGTCCAGACTGGGGAGTAACATTTAATATATGATACGTTCTTATCTCTCAAAGTGTCCAAGAGTCTAAAGTTTAATGCAGCAATGCATTCGCAATTCAATAGAATCTGATAGTTTAGAATTAGCATTTATATTGAAGTATAAGTCATACGATCAATGAAGGCTTGACATTGTATGTCATAGGTATTCTCTTTTCCTTAAAAAAAACTACTTTCAGCGTAGAATTGCAGCCTAATACAGGCAGCCCCATTTATCAGCTTAATTAGTGATTTTGGACAAACAACCTAAGGTCTTAGTAACTGGCTCTGGTGGTCAGATCGGCACAGAACTCGTCAGAGCCTTAAGGTCATTGCACGGTGCTGAAAATGTGCTGTCTACAGATCTTATCCCAAGAGACGGAGATGAAGGTTCTGCTGGACCATTCGCTCAACTCGATGTGACCGATACCGACAGACTTGCTTCACTCTTAGAAGAACACAAAATCAATCATGTCTATCATCTTGCAGCACTGCTCTCGTCTAAAGGAGAGAAGAACATAGATTTGACTTGGAACATCAATTTTGAGGCACACAGAAAACTACTGGCAGCTTGTTATAGTAAGGGAGTCAATAGAGTCTTTTTTCCGAGTACGATAGGGGTCTATGGCCCGACGACGCCAAGGCAGATGACGCCGCAATACACTTCTTTCCAACCCTCTACTGTATATGGGATTACCAAGATTACGGGGGAGTTATGGAACCAATATTATAAGACAAGGTATGGCCTAGATGTGCGCTCGTTGAGATACCCTGGCGTCATAAGTTATGAAGTCATACCAGAAGGTGGAACCACTGACTTTTCGGTAGAGATGTTTTTTGATCTCAAAAGAAAGGGGCATTATGTCTGTTATCTCAAAAAGGATACACGGTTACCGATGATCTATATGCCGGATGTTATTAAGGCTACATTGGGATTGATGCAAGCCGAGGTAAGCCAACTGACTACTTCAATGGGGTACAATTTGAGTGGATTTTCTCTTACGCCAGCTGAGCTGTTTGCCGAGTTAAAGAAATACTATCCTGAGGCCACGATAAGCTACGAGCCAGATGCGCGACAGCAGATTGCTGATAGCTGGTCTGAGACGATAGATGATGGTACAGCCAGCAATGATTGGGATTGGAAGCCAGATTATGATATGCAGGCAATGGTCAAGGATATGGTCAAACACGTCGTCTAAGGCAGTTCAAAAAACTTAGATACATAATATGGTATGTAAGAAATACCTAATTTGATGTCTCAATGCTAGAACCATGAGATATCTTCAGATACTTTTATGCCTAGGGATGGCTATTGCTATCCAAGCTCAAGAACAAATAACAGGTACAATCATCGATGCCAATACTGAAGAACCGTTAATCGGAGCTTCAATTTCTACTACTTTATCGTCAGGTGAGGTACTTGGTACCACTTCAGATTTTGAAGGCAAATTTTCTTTAAGTGGAGCTGCCCCATTCTCTGGGACAATGTTGACCGTTCAGTATCTAGGCTATGATGATCATCTCATTATCTTATCAAGGGAGATTGCTGATCTCACTATCAGATTAAATGAAAGCAGCACCTTACTCGAGACAACAACAATAACAGGCTCACGATATGAGAAGAGCTTAGCAGAGTCCGCTGTTTCTATAAGTGTATTGCAACCAGATCTCATAGAACGAAGTAATACGACGATTATGAGTGATCTCTTGGACAAGGTACCTGGCGTACAGATGATAGATGGACAAGCCAATATTAGGGGTGGCTCTGGCTATTCGTATGGAGCAGGTAGTCGAGCGATGCTGTTGATAGATGATGTCCCTGCGCTTCAGGCCGATGCGGGGAGGCCTTTGTGGGATGATATTCCTGTAGAAAATATTAGTCAAGTAGAAGTACTTAAGGGCGCCTCTTCTGCCCTCTATGGTTCTGCAGCACTCAACGGCATCATAAATATAAGAACGGGGTATGCCACCTCGGAACCAGAGACCAAAGGATTTTTATCATACCGAGCCTACGGCACGCCAGCAGATCCAGATAAAGCGTGGTGGACAAATACGGACATCAACCCACATACACTATCTGCAGGGCTGACCCATAAGCAGAAATTCGGTAAGCTCGATCTTGTCGCTGCAGGTTTTGTTGAGCTAGATGAGACGGTTTATATCGATACCTTTAAGGATAGATATCGCTTGTCTACCAACTTAAAATACAGACTTACAGATAGAATAACTTTTGGTCTCAATGCGATGTATAATTATAAAAACTCTGCCAACTATCTCTTATGGGAAAATGCCCGAGATGGGGCCTATCGTGGATGGGAAGGAACACTGACAGCAGGTGAGACCAAGCGCTTCTATATCGATCCACAAGTGACCTTGTTTGATAAGAAGAACAACAAACACAAATTGCTCGCTCGATACTATAAACTTAATAATGGTAGTACAACTGCACAGGCAACAACATCGAGCAATGCCTATCTAGAATACCAATATACAGGTAGTAAAACGGAGTGGGGGATAGAGTATACTGCAGGCCTTTCTGCCTATTTAGTAAGAACCAATTCTGAGCTTTATGGTAATATAGATTTGTCCAATGACAATTATGCGGCCTTCGCTCAGCTGGATAAAAAGATAGGTGCACTTACGTTGACGGCAGGAACTCGTTACGAAAATAATCAACAGAGCAATGTCTTGGGGTCAAGTGATGACAGCCGACTCAAGGAAGGAAGACTGGTGAGTAGATTTGGAGCCAACTACTCCATTAATGAAAAGTGGTTTGTCAGAAGCTCTTGGGGGCAGGGGTATAGATTTCCTACTATCGCCGAGCGATTTATATTCACTGACCTCGGAGGATTTTTTATACTCCCTAATCCTACACTAGAATCCGAGACAGGATGGACTGCAGAGGTAGGTGTCAAGAGAAGCTTTAAGTTGGGCTATGGCTCTGCTTATTTTGATGTAGCGATGTTCAGATCTGAGTATTCTAATATGTTAGAATTTACTTTTGACGAGATAGATGGGCGATTGGGCTTCCAATCTCGTAATGTAGGCAATACAGTTATCAATGGTTTTGAAGCTAGTTTTGTAGGCGCTTTTCCTTTATCTAAAAAAGCTGGTATCAAGTACTTGATGGGCTACACTTATCTTGATCCTTCATATCAAGACTTTGATACGAATGAAGAGATACGGCGCAGTGTAACAACTCCTGTCAACGCTAATGATAACCCCAACTTCTTGAAATATAGAAGTAAGCATAATTACAAGGTCGATGCGGAGCTAGCTGTATCGAAATTTGGAATTGGCTTCTCATATAATTACAGTTCACAGATTGTGACGATAGATCAATTCTTATCTACTATCAATGAAATAGACCAGTATCGTGAATTTAATTCGGGAGGCTTCTTTAGATTGGACGGGCGGGTGAGTTATGATTTAGGTTATGTAAAGCTGAGTCTGCAGGGTAAGAATATTACCAATACAGAATATTCTTTACGACCTGGCGTATTAGAGCCACCACGCAATGTGGCCTTAAGGGCAGATTTTAAGTTTTGATTCACATTTTAGAGCAAACATATCCTAGAGCTTTGCGTTAAGAATCCTACAAGAAAGATAAAAACGAAACGATGAGAAATATATTAGGAATAATAGGTCTGCTAGCCTTTTTGTTGTGTACAAGTTGTAAGCAAGATGCCAAGTCTACATCTACGCAGGCAGCCACAAAACAGAAAGCAGAGGTTGCAGCCAAGCCGATAGTAACAAAGGAAGTCGCAGAGCCGGCAAAGATGGGTAAGTTTAAAGTAGAGGAAGTAGCAGAGGCTAATAACCCTACTGAAAAAATGCCAACGAAAAAGATCATTGATAATAAGGTCGACGCTATGACGGAGAAAGTCAGAGAAGAGCCGACACAGGATATGGTAAAGGCCGCTGATATGGTCGAAACCAAAGTAGAGACAACAACAGCAGACGTCAAGAAGTCTGTCACTAAAACTGTGAGTGAAACAGTTACTAAAGCGGTACCGGTAACAAAGTCTCCAACAAAAGAAAAAACAGAAATAGTAGCTAACCCCGTGACCAAACCTGTACAACAGAAAGTTGAAAAAGCTCCTCCTACAAAGTTTGTTCCTGAGCATCGAATTTTTGATGCTTTACTCAAGAAGTACGTCAGCAATAGTGGAAAAGTGAATTATGCAGGTATCAAGAGTGAAGAAGCTATTCTCGATGGGTACTTAAAGACGCTATCTACAACATCTTTAACGGGAAAATCTAAAGACGAGAAATTAGCTTTTTGGATCAATGCCTATAATGCCTTTACGATTAAGAAAATAGTCAAGAATTATCCTCTTGGTAGCATTACGGATCTTGATGGGGGCAAACCATGGGATACCAAAGGGATAAAAATAGATGGTCAGAATCTGTCTCTGAATAATATTGAGAATGATATTATCAGACCAAAGTATAAAGAGCCAAGGATACATTTTGCAGTCAACTGTGCAGCTAAGTCTTGTCCTCCACTACTCAATGAGGCTTGGACGGCGGACAATCTAGAGCGCAACTTAGAGAAGCAAACAAGAGCATTCATTAATTCTGCTCATAATACGATAACTCCTGGCAAGCTGACTCTCTCTAAGATTTTTGAATGGTATGGAGAAGATTTTGGTAACCTAGAAAGTTATATCAGAAAATATGCTTCTAGTACAGTTACAAAAGGCGCTAGTATTGAATTTGGAGAATACGACTGGAGTCTTAATAATTAGAATTTAACTTTTCTCTTCCACAACAATATGCACGCTAACTGTATTTGTTCGAAAATGTGATCAGTCATAGGCAAAATCTTTATTGTAACAAATGAATCTGTATTAGCCTCTTCTATTATCATACAAATGTCTTATGTGAAGAGAGCATCGGAGAGGTCTCAATATCAAGCCACAGGAATCGCCCCCTTTCACGACTGCAAGGAAGTGTACTCAGAGGGCACAGCGAAGGAGTGATATTATAGAATCTTATCAAAAAAAATCCTAGTAGAGTAACGTCAGAGTGCCTTTCTCTTATGGATACCAAAGCCTGCAACCGTCAATCTAATGATTTACCTCATTAGAGGGTTGTATTGGTATCCTCGCATTATTTTGGTTGTACTCATCCGCACATCTAGATTATTATTCTATCTGATATAATGCTTTCATAATTTTTTTTCTTGATGGAAGCAACCCTTCTTATCCTCTCTGCACTCTCTAGTTGTAATCTGTTTTTTTTAAACAAGAAAATTTCTAGATATGAGATATTTATACAAAGTCCTTTTAGTCTTCTTACTTCCACTAGGTGTATCTGCACAAACTATCGTCGACATCGTAGTTGGTAGCGAAGACCATACAATTTTAGAGGCCGCAGTATTGGCCGCAGGCTTAGAGACAACATTAAGTGGAGAAGGTCCATTTACCTTGTTTGCACCTACAGATGCAGCTTTTGCAGCTTTACCAGATGGTACAGTTGATGCCCTTCTAGCTGATCCAGAAGCCTTAACGGCGGTGTTGACTTATCACGCTGTTGCGGGAAGATTAGATAGTCCAGATTTGAGTAATGGCCTAGTCGTCACTACTGTGAATGGAAAAGATTTTGAAGTCAACATTGGTTCCAATGGCGTCTTTATCAATCAATCAGCCAATGTCACAGTAACAGATATCCAAGCAACTAATGGCGTAGTCCACGTTATCAATGCTGTGCTTATACCGCCTACGATATCAGTAGTGGATGTCGTAGTCAATAGCGATGACCATAATACACTAGAGGCAGCTGTGCTTGCTGCAGGTCTGGAAACGACGCTTGCTGGTGAGGGACCTTTCACCTTATTTGCACCGACAGATGCAGCTTTTGCTGCCTTACCGGATGGTACTGTAGATGCGCTCTTGGGAGATATACCTGCACTCACAGATGTGCTCTTATATCACGCAGTAGGAGCAAGCGTATTAAGTTCTGATCTTGTAGACAGCCAAACAGCTGTTACCGTTAATGGTAAAAATATTTATGTCAGCGTTTCTACTAATGGTGTCTTCATCAATAATACACAAGTGACTGTTGCAGATATTGAGACCGACAATGGAGTTGTTCACGTTATAGAAGATACTGTTTTGTTACCTCCTTCAGGTTCAGTAGTAGATGTGGTGGTCAATAGCGATGACCATAATACACTAGAAGCAGCAGTATTGGCTGCTGGTTTAGAGACGACTCTCTCAGGTGATGGGCCTTTTACTTTGTTTGCCCCTACTGATGCAGCTTTTGACGCATTGCCTCCAGGGACAGTAGATGCACTCTTGGGAGATATACAAGTATGCTGGCTTTCTGATGGGTTATAAAATCAGGAATGAAGATGGAGAGGTGATCGGAAGAGCCCGTAATGGAGAAACATTTTCTTACAAAGTAAAAAACTCAGGACCTACTAAGTTTTATGCCAAAACAGAAAAGGAA
>CALBWK010000138.1 GCA_937969415.1 uncultured Saprospiraceae bacterium
GATTTGAGGATTATAGGAGGCTGCCCGCGAGCGCTGGGCTCTATTAGTGCATATAGTGCATAGATAGGGCTTGACGCTAATGCTCTTCTTAGTGCATAGTGCATAGTGGGGCTGCACTTGAGCGCCTTGCTTCTAATTATAAATGCTAAATTGTAAACTATAAATGCTATCGCCTCGCAATTCCTGTGTCTTTAGTCGTTTCCCCAATAACTTACAAACTCCCTTTTCTTTCCGATCGTAGCGTAGCGGAGGAATCTCCGTTCTCGTTTATGAGTGGGCTACACACGAGCGCCTTGCCTCTAATTAGAATTGTAGAAAATATCCACTACACTAGAATAAGCAGAGCGGTTCTCCCTGCAGGGAGTCAGAGGGTAGCGAGGCAGAGACCATCGTCATATTCCCTTCACAATTTCCATTAACCTTTCTATTCCGATCGTAGCGGAGCAGTGAAATCTTCTTCCACATAACTACCTAGCTCTCTACCATATAGCCCCAGAGGGGCGAAATATGGTTAGACAAATATCAATATAGATACAGTAAGCTCCAGAGGAGCGATATGTGGTTTATGTACATTTTACATTTCTATTACCCGTGCATTGTGCAGAAGCTCTTTGTCAGAAAGGTGGCTGCCCTCGAGCGCTTTGCTTCTTTTGTCGGAATTAGGATTATTAGGATTTGAGGATTATAGGAGGCTGTCCGCGAGCGCTAGGCTTTTAGTGCATAGTGGGGCTGCCCGCGTGAGCCCGCTTCTTTTGTCAGAATTAGGATTGATAAGATTTGAGGATTATGGGAGGCTGCCCGCGAGCGCTTTGCTTTTAGTGCATAGTGGGGCTGCCTGCGAATGCCTTTCTTCTAAATTATGAATGTTGAATTGTGAATTGGAAAATCACCTCACAACTCCATTATCTCTATTCGTTTCCCCCAATAACTTGCCAACTCCCTTTTCTTTCCGATCGTAGCGCAGCGAAGCAGAGGAATCTCCGTTCTCGTAATGAGTGTCTACACACGACAGCTCTGCTTCTAATTATAAGTGCTGTCGTCTCGTCAACTCCGGTGTCTTTTGTTGTTTCCCCAATAACTTACGAACTCCCTTTTCTATTCCGATCGCAGCGCAGCAGAGAAATCTTCTTCTCGTAATGAGTGGGCTACATATGAGCGCCCTGCTTATAATTATAAAATGATGATAGGTCTCAGTGCGAAAGCCGCCCTCCTTGCGAATGCTTGCATTGAGTTATGCATATCATAGAACGTATCGAGCAATAGGGAGGATTGCGGTTGTGAATAGTTAGAATAACCTATATATTGCCGTCAATTAATTACAAAATCGTTATAGTATGAAACAGGTGTTGCCTCTAATATTCTCTTTGTTATTAACTTTTAGTCTCTCTGCAGAAAAGAACTTTGTGAGTGGCATTATCGGTATGGTTGATGGAAGTCAATTGGAATGCGAATTCGTTCTTAAAATCAAAAATGACAGAGATGATCAGATTTTTGATAGAAGCCACAGACTTCTTAAGTACAGAATGCCTGGGGGCGAAACACAAAAAATGGACTTTAAGGAGATAGATTTTCTTCTTGTAGATACGGAAGTGGATGGAAAACCTGTAGAGATTCTTATCAGACGTATGTATTCGTATACACCTAGAAAAAAGAAGGAGGCCAAGAAATCAAAGAAACGATCTTGGTTTCAATTGAGAGCAGGTTGTCCGGAGTTCCAGGGCTATTTGTATATCCACGAGTTTGAGATAGATAAGCAAGGTAGAGTCTGGGAAAGCTATATGGATGGAATGGGTGGTTATTATCTGATGCGAGAAGGTGAAGATGGACCTACATACGTGGGGTTGGTGGCCTTAAGAAAGATGATGGCACAAAAAGGATTTGACAAACAGAGACGTGGTTTATTAGAGCGATACTTCGAAGGAGATGCTGATGGGACAGCGTTTATTGCAGGCAAAAAAAGAATTGCACAGAAAGAACTTTCTGAGTATGTCTCAACGCGTTGCCAATGATTTATCTAAAGAGAGTTGCCTTATTGATATGCTTTTTAACAAGTTCATTATATAGTTCTGCGCAGTATTTTGATGGAGGCTTAGATTTTACAGGTTACTTGGGTATAGAGCCAGGGGAATATACTTCTGGTATATTAGGCGCAGATGCAGGTCTAGGCAAGTATTTTTCTGTAGGTATGGGGTTTCGATATTTGATATCTGCACCTGAGCTTCTTATGAACACGCCGCCTAATGGGCCTATAGTTGTAGCTACAAATACCCCATTTTTAGATAATCTTGGTTTTTCTCTGAGAGCGGATATCCACGCCTACAACATTTTTAATCTTAACAAGTCGGATATACTTGTAGGGTACCATCGCTTCAATGGCGCTAATGGAGTACACCTAGAATACAGGAAGTTCCTCAACGAATTTCTTGGATTTTATGCTCGGCCACGCTACAACTTCGAGAGTCCACGCAGAAGTACAGATTCAGAAAGTATGCTGATGGATACGCAGTTCTTCATTCAAGTAGGCTTTCTGTTTAAGACCTTATCCGGCGATTCTTATGAGGTAGATTGGTAGACAGCCAACGACCAGCTTGTACATAAAGTTGAATTTGTACGGACTTCGGTCCTTTTCCTAAGCTTAAAACCCTATTTTAATCCCTAGGAAAACCAACTGACTTATGTACTTAGCTATAGCACCCGTATTTACCAACGACGCCATCACACTCGGGATACTTATTGTTGTCTTGGCGTTGATATTTCACACAGAACACCTCAAAAGCCCCTTTTGGAGTAAGTTCTACAAGTTTGTGCCCGGGTTGTTATTGGCTTATTTTATACCTGCGCTACTCAACTGGCCACTAGGCTTTATCTCTCCGCACTGGTATGGTGAGGGACTCAATGGAGTCCTCTCGGCCCACGGCTTGACCCTACCATCGGGACTCAGCTATGATCAGATAGGCATCTTTCTCGATCAGAGTGGTGTACCTGCTGCAGAGTACAAAGCCCATCAGCAGCACTCTAGTCTCTACTATGTGGCTTCCCGATATCTCCTGCCAGCGAGTTTGGTCTTTTTCTGTCTCGGGATAGATTTTGCGGGCATCAAAAAGCTTGGCTCTAAGGCCATCATCATGTTCTTGACAGCAACTCTAGGTATCATTATCGGTGGTCCGATTGCGCTGCTCGTCATCTCTTATGTCTTCCCCAATGTAGTGGGCGGCAACCCCGATGAAATCTGGAGAGGCTTGGCGACGGTGGCAGGGAGTTGGATAGGTGGCGGTGCCAATCAGACAGCGATGAAAGAAATCTATGAGGTCAAAGACAATCTTTTTGGAACGATGATCGTCGTCGATGTTGTCGTGGCCAATATCTGGATGGGCTTCCTTCTCTATGGGGCCAACATTTCTGATAAAGTAGACAGATGGCTCAAAGCCGATAACTCTGCCATCGAAGACCTCAAAGAAAGGGTCGCCAGTTACAGGGCGAGTATCGCTGAAATGCCGACAACCAGAACGCTTTTTATGCTTATGGCCTTGGGCTTTGGTGGTGTAGCTTTATCACACTGGGGAGCAGATGTGCTGACACCACTTATGGGCAGCTTTAAGGAAACGCTGAACTCCCTTCGACTTAATTCGTTGATGTCTCATTTCTTTTGGCTCATCGTTATCTCTACTACTTTTGGGATGTTGTTGTCGTTGACTAGATTTAGAAAACTCGAAGGAGTCGGAGCGAGCAGATGGGGTTCTATCTTCATATATATTCTGGTAGCAACGATAGGGATGAAGATGAACTTAGGAGAAGTCTTCGACAATCTAGGGCTCTTTGCGATAGGCATTGTGTGGATGCTGGTCCACGTGACGATCCTATTGACCGTTGCCAAGATTATCAAGGCGCCTTTCTTTTTTGTTGCTGTCGGTAGTCAAGCCAATGTTGGAGGAGCAGCGTCTGCGCCTGTTGTGGCTTCTGCTTTCAGCACCTCTCTTGCACCGGTAGGTGTGTTGATGGCCGTACTCGGGTATGCGCTAGGAACTTATGGAGCAATTATCTGTGCGACGTTGATGCAGGTCGTGAGTGGAGGGTAAAAGAATGAGCTGTTGGAAATCGAGCGAGTATGAGCAACTTTAAAATTAAAACTAGTCCAGAGTTTGAAACCAAACTGACTTCTTATCCTGACACTGTTCGGGATAAGATGCTTTATCTAAGAGAGTTGGTACATCAGACGGCTACAGAGACTCCAGAAATCGAGGAATTAGAAGAAACCCTCAAGTGGGGAGAGCCCAGCTTCTTGACCAAGCACGGAAGTACATTAAGAATCGACTGGAAAAAGAAAACACCCGATCAGTATCAAATGTATTTTAAGTGTACGAGCAGATTGGTGGAGACCTTTAAGTTGGTCTATGGAGACAAGTTTGAATATGAAAAAAGTAGAGCCATCATATTTCAATTGGATCAAAAAATTCCTTCAGACAAAGTAAAGAAGTGTATCAAAGCTGCTTTGCGCTATCATAAGGTGAAGGATGATATTAAGTTGGGAATGTAGAGTGTATTGTTTTCCATAAATGAGGCTATTTCGACACAACACACTCTTTTATCGACTAGTATTTAGGACCATTGGAACTCAGCCTTTTCGTCTATATGTTGTATTTTACAAGAACTAACAACTAAACGAAACGATATGATCACGCTGCTTACCTGGGTCTCTATTTTTGCTGGAGGTCTACTCGTTTTGCTCTTTCTACTTTCACTAGTCGGTGGTTTTGATATTGATACGGATATAGGATCTACGGAGGTAGATGCTGATGGTGGTGGATTGGGTCTTATAAAGGGATTTCTCACTATCGTTTCTGTGGGCTCTTGGGTGATGAAGATAATGGTAGGGTCGGAACAAAACCCGGCAGTTGCTGCAGGTGTAGGTGTCGTAGCAGGGTTGATTGCTTTCTTTCTGTTGAGCCAACTTTTCAAAATGCTATTGCGCAACGAAGAAAATGTCAACTGGTCGATGGATGACACCTTGTTTGCCAATGGAGAGGTTTACCTCCGCATACCTGCAGAAGGTAGTGGCATCGTCAATATAAATGTCAAAGGTGTTAAGCGAGAACTTAAGGCAAAATCTAACAATCAAGTAGAGATCAAGACTGGGACACCCATAACTGTGGTTGGTGTCGAAGGAGAGTTTGTTAGTGTCCAAGCGGAATCATAATCATTTAAAACATATAATAACTATCCTATGGAGTATTTAATATTAATTGGCTTCTTAGTCTTGCTCTCATTTTTATTGCTCGTTTTTTTTATAAGTCGATACAGACGATGTCCTTCCGATAAGATTCTTGTCGTCTACGGTAAGACCGGAGGAGAGCAATCTGCGCAATGCTATGCGGGAGGAGCCGCCTTTGTATGGCCAGTCATACAAGATTATCGTTACCTGGATTTGACGCCTATCAGTATAGATGTGAATCTTCAAGATGCCCTCTCTAAGCAGAACATTCGGGTCTCTGTGCCTGCGCAGTTTACAGTAGGTGTCAGTAACAAGCCGCACTTGATGATAGCGGCAGCAGAAAGATTGTTGGGTCTCGAGCAAGCAGCCATCAGATCACTAGCGCATGACATCATTATGGGTCAGATGAGATTGGTCATCGCCAACATGGATATAGAAGAGCTGAATACAGATAGAGATAAGTTTGTGGATTCCGTGTACACCAATGTCGGTAATGAGTTACATAAGATAGGCCTAGAGTTGATCAATGTCAACGTAACGGATATCCAAGATGAATCCGGTTATATCCAAGCACTAGGTAAAGAGGCTGCCGCTAAGGCCATCAATGACGCTAGGGTAAAAGTGGCCAACGAAACTAGAATAGGTGCGATAGGTCAAGCAGAAGCAGAGCAAGATCAAAGAGTCAAAGTTGCTGATGCCAACAGTCGAGCTGAGGTGGGAGAGGCCGTAGCCAACCAGCAACAAAGAGTAAGTGTAGCCGACTCGCAATCTCTCGCAGAAATAGGTGAGGCTGAGGCTTTTCAGAAGCAAAGGATCAGTGTAGCAGAAGCCAACTCAAAAGCAGAGATAGGAGAAGCCGACGCCTCGGCAGTAGCTACAGAAGGTAAGAACACAGCCCAAATAAAAATCGCCAACTCCAATGCGCTAAAGGATATCGAAGTAGCAGAAGCAGAAAGGAAAGCGACAGCCGCTAGGAAGGTGGCTGCAGCCAAAGCCTTAGAAGAAGCCTATCTCGCGGAACAATCAAAAGAAACAGCGAGAGCCAAAATGGAATTGGCCAAAAGAGAGGCTGACGAAGTAGTAGAGGCAGATATAGAAAAGCAAAAAGCAGTTATCGCCGCTCAAGCCGAAGCAGAACGCCAAAGAGAAACAGCAAAAGGTGAAGCCGATGCAATTCTCGCCAAGTATATGGCACAGGCGAAAGGTCAAGAGGCACTACTCACCAAGCAAGCAGAAGGTTTCCAAAAACTCGTCGATGCAGCCAATGGTGATCCGCAAAGTGCGATTGGTTACTTGATGATAGACAAACTGGCAGAACTAGCAGAGATACAGACCTCTGCAATAAAAGATCTAGAAATAGATAAGGTCGTCGTTTATGATAGTGGTAGCGGAACTGGCGTAAGCAACTTTGTGCAAGGACTCTATGGAATGATGCCGCAGCTCAATGATTTCTTAGAGCAAAGTGGAATGAGTTTGCCAGAAGCACTGGTCAAACGTCCACACAGTGAAAAAGCCAAAGTGCTCACACAAACTACTGCAGCGCCGGCGCCTGTATCGGTAGAGAAAAAGGAAAGTCCAACTAGTCCATCAGAAGGTAAATCTAATGACAAGAAATAGAGAGTTAGTGTGGCTTCTCTTACCCCAACCCTAAAGGGTGCCTGCCCGCAGCTATTCTATGAGATCTATAGGAAGAGTGATTTTTTATTGTGTGACAGTTAAAAGAAAAAGCGGAGTCATCAGACTCCGCTTTTTCTTTAAGTTTCAATGTTCTCTAGTTAAGGATATGGCAGCTTAGCCAGGAAACCATCCGACGGTGACTTCATTAAATTCTAATTCCTCATACAACATAGTGCTTTCGTCGATTTCAAATTCTACATCTTTCAATACAACATTGATTTGGTAGATCATCCCGATTTGAGGATCTTCTTGGGAAATAGAAATCTCTACATTTCCAGAAGTAGCAATGTGCTGGTTGAGGATTTCGCCTTCATCTCCAACTACGTCGTCGCAATAGAAATTACCTATAGTTCTATCAAACTCATTTATGGAAACGATGAGGTCTTCAGAGGGCAGAGAAAAAGTCTTCAGGTCCGTGCCTAAGTCTAAGGTGTCAGTCTGGCCAGTGATGGTGAGAGAGTAGTTGTCTTTTTGGGTGTACACAATAAAGTTGGCACAGCCACTTGCCTCGTTTTCAAAGCTTATGGGGTCCAGAATTCCATTATTGTTTCCGCAACTAGAGACTATTAGGCTAGTTGCGAGCGCTAAGAATAGACAAGGTAGGAAGTTTGTTGTATTCATAATTTATGTTTTAATGGAAGACGGCTCTATTTTAGATGACGTTGGTCTCGATAAGAAAAAGATCTAGCCAGTAATCGTTTTCTTGACGTTGACCAGATAGCTCTTGCCTATTGGTAATCGGAGCTCTTCTAATTTTATCTGGCCACCCTCTATTGCGAACTCAAAATTGGCAGCTCCGCTTTTTTATTTTTGTTGAGTGATGGGCATTAGGTACTGAGATCGGTCTCTTCCCAAGAAGTACCTTTAGATAACATCCACGTCAAAGCGTGGCGGCGTTCGTGTATGACGCCTCCATTCCCTACAGGATTAAAGCCTTGTGGTACAGTATTGCCACCGAGTTGTGCGCTGCGGACAGCATTGTGTAAGCAATAAAACAAGTCTTCTTTTTGAGCCAGTTCATTTTCCGAAATACATTGAGTGCTGTTGACCCATTCTTGTACAGTCTTATCTAGAGAGCAAGTATGTTTTGTAAGGATGTCTTTCATTTGATCTCCGTCCATCATCTGTCCAGTTATTTCTGGTTCAGTGTAACCAAAGTACCAAGCAAGAGGCCAAGCATTTTCAAACTTCCAACCAATGGCATTTCTTTGTTGTTCATCATCTCTGGCTCCTGTCAGAATAGTTTTTTCCTGCTCCGTCATATAATTCTGAAGGTTGTTGTTATCTATAAAACTTAGAATTTTTTCATTAGGCAAATTGTCTTGAGGTACCATAAGCCATAGCACCAAAGCTTTTATCGCATGTAATCTGTTGCCGATTTCTATTTTAGGTCGCAGCTGTCGATTTAGTTCTGTAGGTAGTGAATTTGCTGGTGTAAATCCTGCGCTTTGGCAAACAGATAAGGTCTTTTGTCTAGTCTCAGAAAGCATAGGCGGAGTGCTAGGAGAAGACTCTATGTTATTAGAGTTGATGTTTTCTTGTTGTGGTTTCTCGTTGTTTTTAGAACCGAAAAGTTTTTTAAAAATGCTCATATCATTATTGATTTAAAAGTGATGATGGATTGTATATAGTCGAATAGATTCTGTTTGATATTAATGGTTCTATATGCTGTTGACTCAGTAGGCACTGGTCACAGATGATAGGAATGCTTGCTATGGTAATGCTTCGAAGGCTCAATATTGTGTAGGGTTTGGTTGTTCTAGGTTAGGTATAGCTGGTTTCGAGAAGTTGATTGGGTAAAGGTTAAATTAAGAATTTCTGCTCTTTTTATTGAGGGATATGTCTAATCAGCCGTGAGTTATTGAATCTGGCCCTTTTTTATAGAGCGGTTATAGCTATACCTATCTATATAGAGCTTTTCTGCCTTCCCTACCACTAAAGCGCCATTCCTCCCCCAACTAGCCTATCTTTGCACCTTCTAGACAGAAAGCAGGCTCTAAGTGCCTGTATTTACTGACAAAATGGCTGCAAATACGGCATGGCAAAGCGTTTGATTGATAAATTGAAAAATACGTTTAAGATGAATGAAGAAGGCATCTCAGACAAGGATCTGAATGAAGAAGTAGAAGGTACTGAGACAGAGGCAACAACCGAAAAGAAGAAAGCGCCCAAGAAGTCTAAGAAGAAAGGGGCAAAAGTCGCCGAAGAACTAGAAGAAGCGCAAATAGCTCTTGCAGAATCCAAGGATAAGCACTTAAGACTCTTTGCAGAATTTGAGAATTATAAGAAGCGTAGTACCCGCGAGCGACTAGAGCTGATGAGCACAGCGGCCCAGTCTACACTGACGAAGATATTGCCAGTGCTGGATGATTTTGACAGGTATAAGAAGAATGCGGAGGATGATGCGACAACAGAGCAACTTAGTGAAGGGGTGCTAATGGTCTATAATAAATTGTATAAGACCTTGGAAGGTCTTGGTCTGACGCCTATGGAGACGACAGGCGAGGTCTTTGATCCAGAAATCCACGAAGCGATAACGGAGATTCCAGCCCCCAATGAAGATATGAAGGGCAAGATCATCGATACTGTCGAGAGCGGTTATAAGCTGAATGATAAGATTATCAGATTCGCTAAAGTCGTCGTAGGCAAATAACGACAATGCTACACTGCTGAGCATTTGCTGACCCATCTGTAGAGTTAGTCGATGTACACATCGGCGCAAATAACAATAATGGCAAAAAGAGATTATTACGAAATATTAGGTGTCGCTAAAGGTGCAGATGCTAAAGAAATAAAGAAGGCCTATCGTAAGGTGGCGATGAAATTTCACCCGGATAAGAATCCTGGCGATAAAGCTGCCGAAGATAAGTTTAAGGAAGCTGCCGAAGCTTATGAGATCCTTAGTGACGAGCAGAAGCGGGCACGGTATGATCGCTATGGCCACGCAGGTGTAGATCCTCAAGCTGGCTTTGGTGGTAGAGGTGGAGGAATGAATATGGATGACATCTTTGCCAACTTCAGTGATATTTTCGGCGATAGCGGTAGTCCATTTGAAAGTTTCTTTGGCGGCGGTACACGATCTAGATCTCGACAGCGTGGGCAGAAAGGGGCCAATCTCCGCATCAAAGTCAAACTGACGATGGAGGAAATTGCTGAAGGCGTCACTAAGAAAATAAAAGTCAAAAAGCAAACTACCTGCGATACTTGCCAAGGCTCTGGCGCTAAAGACAGCAATTCTGTTTCTACTTGTGGTACGTGTAAGGGCTCCGGATATGTGCGGCAAGTTAAGTCTACTTTCTTAGGGCAGATGCAGACCACGACGGTATGCCCTACCTGTAATGGGGGTGGCCAGCAGATCACAAGTAAGTGTACAACATGTAAAGGCTCAGGCTCCAATCTCGGAGACGAAACCTTGGAGATAGAAATCCCAGCAGGTGTAGAAGAGGGTATGCAACTCTCGATGCGCGGCAAGGGCAATGCTGGAAAAAATGGAGGACCTAAAGGAGATCTATTGATTGCCATAGAAGAGGCTCAACACGAACACTTTACGCGAGATGGGCGGAATGTGATGTATGATCTGTTCCTCAATTTTGCTGATGCAGCCTTAGGGACTTCAGTGGAGGTGCCGACACTTGGCAAGAAAGTCAAGATTACTATTCCGCCAGGCACGCAAGCTGGTAAGATATTTAGATTGAGAGGCAAAGGGATTCCTTCTGTGCAAGGGTACGGAGAGAAAGGTGACCAACTCATCAATGTTAATATCTGGACACCAAAAAAATTGTCTCCAGAAGGGAAAGCACTTCTAGAAACAATGCGAGGATTGCCCAACTTTACACCTAAAGCAGGTAAAGACCAGAAAGGATTTTTTGCACGTATGAAGGATTACTTCTAGATGGTAAAATATCTCGGCATCTTATTTCTTTTATTTCTGATGGCTTGTGGTCCCACGCCGCAGTACTCTGAATCTATCGCACTAGATCCTGTGGGCTGGATGGATGAGACCGCAACCTTTCAACTTTCTATAGCGGATATAGAACCGCGATATGAATTACAACTCGTCATCGATCATGCGACCTCATATCGCTACCAAAATATCTATTTCAAGATCAGAACAACTTTCCCCGACAGAGAGCCACGTGAAGAACAGCTGACAGTCAATCTCGCTGACAAGAAAGGTACTTGGCAAGGCGATTGCTCTGCAGAAGCTTGCGAGACACGTGTCTATCTCCTAGAATCTTTTAAATTTCCTGCAGGAGGGGAATATACTTTTGAGTTGATTCAGTATACACGTGATGAGACACTGGCAGGCGTCAATGGCTTGGAGTTGAATTTGTTTAAGTTAAAAGAAGAGTAGAATTTTACTCTTAATAGGTAATGACTAATGACAGTTGCTCAACTGTAACCCTCCATTGCTTATGAGTTACCTATTTGCATTTAACTCTCTAGGATTTTAATCAATCGCTACATCAAAAGTTAATCCATACGGTATTAATAAATTGGCACCAATGTGGACCTCTAGTGTCTTAATATGCACATTCGTATTCACGATAGGATCATAAGGAGTGCCTGAAGGTATGACTACATCTGATGTCTCTGTCGGCACAGTATTGCTGTCCCAGTTGGCAGGATTGTCCCATTCGGTACTAATAGTGCCTATCCAGATTGTAGCAGTACTTGTAATTACATTTTCTTTTGAGACTATGAGTTGCGCGGATTGTTCTATCGTCTGTCCTGTAGAAAAGTGAACCAAGGAATTTGCTGGCGTAAGCGCATCTGCGGTATCATTAACTGTCCAGACTGGGCCTGAGGCATTTTCATCTCTGCGGTAGAGTGTATACTGTGTAGGTGTATCGCTAGAGCCCACATATCCGGGCTCGGCAAAGACCAATTCTTCTAAGCTTGTAAATGATGCGTTGATGCCGTAGTTGTTGATTATCCAGTACCCTTGTGTCAGTTGATTATCTTGTGTGATGGTGTCAGGTTGTATGTTGAGGTGGGTGATCACGAGCTCTCCATCAGGTTGTGTTCCGATGACAAAATTCAGATCAAGGTCGGCACTGCTCGCCACGCTTATAGGTCCATTTACTGTATGAGCAGAACTCAATCCGCCACCCACTGGTACATCGCTATTGATGAGTGCTGTTCCATTAAGCAGAGTTGCATGATTGATGTTGGCTTTGTCTAGGACTTGGCTATTGTATTGATTATTAAATTGATAGTAGGCTATTAGATTAGGGTCGTTGGTAACGAGGTCATCCTTTGTGAGGTGTCTGGAGAGTCTGATTTCTGATTGACTAAGGGCTCTATCCCATAGGCAGAGCTCATCTATTTGGCCCTTAAAAGTTCTAGAGCCACTGTTGGGGTCATTACCAATCCGAGAGGTTGCATCAAAGGCTTCTGCTGCATGTGTGTTATTTCTAGTATAGCCAACACCATTCAGATATATTGTTGCTGTTGTAGGTGTGATTACAAGAGCAACATGTGACCACTTATCGGACTCTATATAGGCTCCGCTGCTCCACCACCAACTTGAGCCATCCCAGTGATATCTTAATTCACTATTGGCAGCGATACTCAGACCTGCAGTTGTGGTACCTCCTCTGCAGAAGTAGAGTCCTGCCCAGTCATTTTGCACACCATCCGGTTTGATCCAACAAGACACCGTGAAGGTATTGGTATTGAGATTTAGTTCTGGTATAACGGCATAGTTGCCATTACCTCCTGGTAAGTCTATAGCATCGCCGGGGATGGTATCTGCCGTACAGCCATTTTCTACTTGTATGAAATCACTTATGAGTGCATTGTCACTCTGTCCGTCAGCGGAAGTGACTTCTAGCGTGACGTCATAACTGCCTGGATTCCCCAATACGATAGAGGGATTCCGCTCGGTAGCATCACTTATATAAGTAGGGGTAGGGTCGATTGTCCACAGCCAAGAAGCACCAGCGTTCTCTATGATAGAGTGACTCTCTAGAGTGATTGTATCCTTAGTACAGTAGATGGAATCAGCTGCTACCATAGGCATCGCTTGGACCTTAGAGGCATCTTGGAAAGGAATTTCCCAGATACCTTTGGCAGAAGCCATACGTAGCTTATTGTCCCGGTAGAAGGGCAGTATCATAAATCCCCTATGTTGTACTGGTAGTCCCGTATCATAGACTATCCATTCGGCACTGGTTTTATCAAAATAGAAAAAGCCATCATTGGTCATCGTGTAGATCTTATCACCGGCAGGACTAGCTTGGTAGATCATATCCTTTATGGCTTCGCCTGCGATGACGGGAGAGTAGTGATTGGTCCATGTTGTACCACTGTCAGTAGAACTATAAATCTTATTACCATTGCTAGAAGAATTGGAAGCCAACCAAATTTCTTTTTCATCAAAGGGATTGAGTGTCAAGGATATATTTCGCCAGCTACCACTTGTGTAGGGTGGCGGTGCTAACTCTGTAAAAGTCTGTCCACCATCTGTAGATTTATGGACTCGCCACACCCAATAGCTGTGATAGACGATGGCATAGATATAGTTAGGATTGGCACGACTGATTTCAAATCTTCGGATCTCTCCAGGAAACTGATAGAGACTGTCAAATGTTATTCCTCCATCTATGGATTTATAGAGATCGTTATCCTTACCTGTGTAGATGACATTAGCGAGACTGGGATGCCATTCCATTTCGCTGTATGAAAAATGGTAAAAGGATTCTGTAGGGTATAGGCCTAGGTTGGAAATATTGGAAGAGGCTTCGTCTAGTTGTAGGGGTACATATTTGTCTGTAATATCTGTGTAATAGGTTTTGCGATTGTCTAGTGGGTTGACATAGCCTGTTGCATTCTCAGCGCCACCTAGAAAAACGGAATTGCCGACGCCATAGTTGTTATGATAGACGGCATTACCATTATGGTACCGTCCGCCAGTCCAGAGGTCGTCATTCCAGCCCATACCGAATCCCCAAAAGTCACTGGCCGTTATACCATCCATGCGCACTTCTGTGGACTGACACTCGTCATCAGAAAAATTGATTCCGCCATCTGAGGCTATCCATATGTCAGAGCCGTGGACATCTATGTCTTGTATATCTGCATGCATCTCGAGACTTCTGGTACCTCTTATATATTCTATGTTGCCTCCTTTGTTACCAGATTCACAAAACCAGATTGTTCCGATCCATAATTTGTCGGGATCGGTATGGGAGACATCGATATCAAAATTGTAGAACCCTTGATGATATCCTGAAGAATATCCTGCTGCATACCAGTTGGTTGCTGGGTCGTTGCCACTAGCATATGGCCCTCCATCAAAACCACTGTCTTCTGACCAGCTGTCACCACCATCTTCGCTATAATAGATGCCTATCCAGCCATTGTCTCCTGCTTTTCCATTGGCTATTATCCCAGCATATACTCTGTCGGGATCGGCAGGTGTTACACCGATCTTGCAGCCATACACTGTAGACTCAGAGAGGTTGGAAGGGCTGTAGTAACCATTATCCATAAGCATCCAATTGTTTCCCGCATCTATAGACCGCATAATCTCGGGTCTGATGGTCACGTCATTTTTGACGGCGATATATATGGTGTCTTGTGAGCCAGGCCGGGTTTCTATATCATAGACATATCCATTGTACTTAGAGATCCAAGTGTTGCCACCATCTTCAGAACAGAAGACGCCAGATCTGGTGGCTGTATATAGCGTATCTGTATCTGTTGGGTGTATATAAAATTGTTCGACACGTGTGCTATGGGTGTAAGCCAAGGCCCATGTAGCTCCACCATCGGTAGTTTTGTAGATTTCCTTGTCTCTTGCCACATAGACGATGTTTTCGTCAAGGGGGTCTACTTTTATGTCTTGACTGTTGCCTATAGCATAGTCGTGACTTACAGGTGTCCAAGTGAGGCCTTTATCTATTGTCTTAAAGATACCACCAGTTTCGGCACCGGCATAGACAACAGAAGGATTGGAAGGAGCGACACCGAGGCAATAGATATTGGCTTGAGTCGGTCTTTTTTCTTGTGAGCCATTATTCTTATAAGTCACACCTGGTCCTATATTGGTCCAGCTGTTAGATGAAGATCGGAGTGCTGATTGTTTATCTTTTTTTCTCTTTTCTGTACGTCTAAATGTCTCTCCAGCTGCAGGCAATTCTACAAGCCCCTCTTCATTGATGTGGTCACTGACGATTTTCCACCAGTGCTTATAGTTTTGTATGTGGATATTCTTTACGTAGGGATGGGTCTTATAATAAGCTCGCTTAAGACTATCAATTGTAAGAAAATCTGTATCTGAGGTGTACATAACAGTAGCCCACTCTGGGGTATCTGCATTTATCATTGGGATGGCTTTAAACCATTCTGGATGCGCTGGCTGTGGGTAGGATTGGGTAAGGAGATCTTGGGTTGATAGAATTATAAGCATTGCAACGAGTGCAATTGGACAAGCAATTGATGTTTTCATATTGGGGTTTTAAAATTGTCTCAAGGGCAGGGTATATAGCTCGTTAGACAAGGGTTAAAGATATGATCAAATTCAATTCTTCGCCAAATTAAAAGACGATAGAACTATGATATGACAAGGAAAAAAGTTATCTATAAAGTTTAGCGATGGTGCTTATTGATAGCAATGATTAGCCAGCTAAAGCATATTCTTAAACCCCCAAATAGCTTGCTTATCACCAACATTTATGGTCTGTTGTGTAGTATGCAGCTATAAATAGTACCTATACTTTTTGCTCGGATGACTCGTAAAACTTGAAAATTGTATACAGCTTTAATCCTTGAAGACGATATTTCTATAGCCTGGGAGTATGAAACAATCCTCAAAGAACTCAATATAGAGGTCTGTGCTGTTGTCAAAACTTGGGCAGAAGCGTTACCTGCAATAAGAAAATCTCAGCCAGATGTAGTCATAATAGACTTAATCCTCAGCCAAGATCAAATAGGCTTTGAATTCATAGCTAAAATTAAAAACCTGTTTATTCCGATGATTATATGCACTGGAAATTCAGAATATAAGAACATCGACAAGGCTCTAGAACTTGGTGTGCAAGCATATTTGACCAAACCATTGGACAAATCAGCTTTCGTTTTTCAGATTAAAAAAGCACTGTTAAAAGGCAATGAGACCTCAATGAACTCTTCGGAACATTTAATAGTCACTGACAAGGGCAATTTGTTGAAAGTTCCATTTGATAAAATTGTCAAAATAGAAGTAGAAGGCAATTACTCCTTTATAATTATGGACAACAAGAAGCGCTTTGTCCTTAAGCAATCATTAAATAAAACCTTGGAAAAATTAAATCCAAGAAAGTTTGTAAGATGCCATCGCTCTTATGTTGTAAATTTAAGTTTCATAGCCGAACTCGATTTACCCAATAACACAATTATGTTATCAAATGGGGAAGAGGTAATGATAGGAAATAAGTTTAGGAGAGAAGTAAAGAGAGTTTTCAAGAGTATCTAGTCATTATAGAATCTTGTAGTTACAACAGCAATATGGATATCCCCACTTTTAAAGAGAATACTTTTAGTCCGGGATCCTCACAAAGCTTATCTTCTAAAAGCTAAATATTCTCTGAAGTTATAGCCTATTTCATTTGTTGATTACAGACAGAATTATCGTATTATAGAGTCATTTGGTTCACTAATGAATTAGAAGTTGAAAACATTCCTATCCTCACTTTTTTGTTGTGTTGGTCTATGCCTATATGTAGCTGCTCAGCAAGGTCGCCCTACAGAAAAAGTCGACATCCAAGCCGCAGAAGGGACAAAAGCCGCATCCGACGTAGCTGACACTAGCTTCTATATAAGCCAAGTCTCTAGACTCGTTTGTTTAGATAGTTCTCTGATTAATGCTAGAAAGTTAATTGAAACTGGAAAACGAATAAATAGTAAAGGAATTCTCTTAGAGGGCTATATTGACTTGGGTGCTGCGCATATCAATACTGCTCATTTGGATTCAGTTAGATATTATTTAGACATAGTATTGACTGAAACGGAAGATGCAGAAGAGGAAGAGATGTTGAAATATCGTGCCAGAGCTTTTATGCTTTATGGTGCAATGTATGTGACTCATAACCTTGGCCAACATACGGCGTTTTCATATTTCAGAAAGGCGATCGAGACGAGTAAGAAAGTCAACTACTCTCTAGTATATGTCAGGTCGAGCATAGCCTTGATAAATAACTTAGTCCTTAGAAAAGAATATGATTATGTAGAGGAAATCTTAACTGACGCCTATCAATATCTGGCAGAAAAGGATCCTCAAAATTACAAGGCACATAGTTTCTTGAATAAGCAAAAAGCATTATATCTGAATGCGAAAGCAACTACTAAAAGTGAGCGAAGAGAAGCCTTGGACTTGATTTTAACTGAGTATAATCAACCGAGTAGCATCAATACGCCAATTCGAAAAATTAATCTTTTCATAGATATTGCTACGCGTTTCGCAGAAGATATGTCTATAGAAGAGCTTATGATAATGACGGAATACAACTTTAGTACTTATAAAAATGAGGTAGATGGAGCTATTAAGGGTGGACTTTATGAAGCATATGGACATGTCTTGATTGAAGCTAAGCAATACTTAAGGGCAATTCCTTATCTAGTAGAAGCTAGACAATTTTTCAAAAATGAATACGAACACGATTTAGCAGTATGTGAGGATCTCATCCTAGCTTATACACAGACCAACCAAGTCGAGAAAATAGGACCTCTATTCGAAGAATATAAAGTTATATATGATAAGGCAATTACAGATTTATATTCAGCACAACTTCTTGAGCTGGAAGAAAAATATGAATCTGATAAAAAGGAAATAGAGAATGCGCAATTACAAGTAAAGAACAGTATGATTCAAACACGATTTATCTATTCTTGTATGATTGCTGCCCTTCTATTGATAATCTTGGCTACTGGTTTTTACTTTTTGCAAAAACTTCGAAAGACTAAACTCCAACTCGAAAACTCTAATGAAGAAAAGAATAAGATTTTTGCTATCCTCGCTCATGATCTCAGAAACCCAATTTCAAGCCTAAGCAATCTATCTCAAAAAGTAAAATTCCTTAGAGAGAACAATAGATTGGAGGAATTGGAAGAAATGTCCAATCACACGGACGCTAAGTTGAGAGCATTAAATGACAACCTGAATACTATCTTACTCTGGGCGATAACAGAATCGAATCTTATAGACATTAAGCCTGTGCAAGTCTCACTCCTCAAGGAGGTTAATATGATAAAGGAGTTATATGCAGATGAAATAATTCAAAAAGGAATTGTAATTAGAAATACAGTATCTGATTTTAATTATGTTATAGCAGATATTAGGGTAGTACAGACCATTATTAGAAATCTTATTAGTAATGCCGTAAAATTCTCCCATCCTAACGGAGAAATTGAAGTCTCAGTTATAGAATTAAAAAATTGGGTAGAGCTCAGAGTAGTAGACTATGGTATGGGCTTAAGGGATGTCAACGAACAACAATCGGATATTAATCAATCTAGAGAAAATAGAGTATCAGGAACAGGAATTGGTCTCAAAATCTGTAGAGAGCTGGCACTAAAATCTGATCTAGAATTGAGTCTCGAAACCAATCCTAAAGGTGGCACTGTCGGCGTCATTCGATTTAGAAAAATTGCTTAGTTAAGTAGTTTTCTTGTGCAATCAATGAGCAAAGTTCTTATATAACGAATAAGAATTATGTGTTTAGAATTTCACGTGTTTTGGAAGAAACATAATTTTTTAGTGTACGATTAAGAGGTCTTAAACACTAATTTGAGAAAAAATTACAGACAATTATTTGCTTTCTTTAACTTTATAAGAGACAGCGAACAATATGAATTTAACCCCAATTAATCACATTGTAGTTCCTGTACTTTTCCTACTTGTCTTTAGCTCGGCTATTTCAGCCGATAATATGCTTATAGACTTTAAGGAAATAGATCGCTCTGAAGCAGGGCTAGCAGGAAAGAAAATTATGGTAAGTTTTACCGCAGACTGGTGCTTGCCTTGTAAGATTATAGAGTCTTCTCTCTATAATGATCCAGAAATAGCAGACTTAGTTAATAATAATTTCCAACCCGTAATGGTAGATGTTGATTCTTCTTTCGGTGAGTCTTGGAATGAGGAATACAATGTACATTATCTGCCAAGTATAATTTTCACAAACTCTACAGGAATTGAGTTTGAAAGAACAAAAGGTACTCCCTCTAGATCAGAATTTCTTGACTTATTAAGAAAAATCATCAATACAGACAGCGTACCCTATAGGGCTCATAACCATACAGCAACAGAGGAGGTATACACTGGTCAAGATATTCAGTTAGGTGCTTTTTCTAAAGTTACTTCTGCTCAGAGAAGGATTCAGGATTTAAACGCTTTTGTCGAAAACAACTATATCGTCATACAAGAAGAAACTAAGGGCAAACTCCTCTATAAAGTAGTACGACAGGGATTGTTGTCTAAAGAGGAATCTATTAAGCAATTAAAGCTTTATCATCAAAATGGCTTCGAAGCATTTCTAAGACCAGAATGAAATATATGTAAGCACACATAAGGCAGAAAGTAAATAATTTTTAATCATACTAAACACCCCAACAAATGAATAATAATTATAAAGAGGATGATTACCTAAAAACCTCGCACTATGAAGACAAAGCTAGATCTGAAGAGCATCCCAATTTTTCTGTATTCTCACAAGATGGACAGTCGTATTTTGCACTAACAGATGAGGCAGGTAATATTGTCTTGAGAAGTGAAGGCTATGCGACAGAGTCATCTCGAAACAAAGGCATAGAGTCTGTAAAGAATAACAAAGATGATAAAACCAAGTGGTCAGTCGCTGAGAGGATGGGTTACTTTTTTATAGTGCTCAAGGCAGGGAATCATCAAGAAATAGGTAGAAGTGGTTCTTATAAATCAAGTGAGGAAGCTGAGTCAGCTTTAAGTTCTTATCTTTCTGCTGGTCGTCTTGTTGCGTTGCACGGAAGCCCAACAACTACAGTAAATAATCTTACTGCTGGTAGAGCAGATTCGCATAACGATATACTTAAGTCCGAAGATAAAGAAGATGACTATTTGCCTTGCAAGGAATATAAAGGACATCCGGTCAATGATAAAGTAAATAATGTTGCCCTATTCAAACATGATAATGGCCAATATTATTTCGCATTGTATAATTCTGAGGGTGATGTAAAAATTAGAAGTGAGGGTTTCGAAACTGCAAAAAACAGAGACCAAGAATTATCTGGTGTATTAAAGTATCACAATGATGATAGTATGTACAATAAATTGCAGAAAGGTAAATACTATATGATGGTGCTACGGAATGATGAAGGCACAGAGGTAGGTCGATCTTGCCTACTGAAAGAAGAAGCCAGCCCCAAAGAAAATGGTCATATAACCCCTGAGAGCAAAGTCATAAGTACTAAAGTTGTAAGTACGAGAAGAGTCTCTGTAACAGAGGACGATTATATGAAGTGCGAAGCATATAAGGGACATACTGTCACTGATACTAAAAATAACATAGCCTTGTTTACTGGAGAGGACAACCAATTATACTTTGCTGTTTATAATACTGACGGCACTGTCAGACTAAGGAGCGAAGGATTCAAAACAGAAGCTGGTCGTGATAATGAATTACAAGCGGTAATAGAACATATGGATAACCCTAGTATGTATAGTACTATAAAAAAAGGTAAGTACTCTATTAAGGTACTTAAAGACTCTATAGATAGAGAAGTGGCTAGGTCTTGTATGTATCTAGAGGAATAGCAAGAGATTATGGATTGAGTTATAATATTGATTTCAATACCCAACAGGCAATAGATTGTACAACACTAAGCTGTTGGGTGTTTTTCTTCTTGAGAAATCAATAACCAAGAAAAGTGTCAGGAGCATATTGATTATTTTTCTCAAATCTTCAGTATATAATTACTTTAGTTGAAGACGGAGCTTATAGTTGCTTGTGATGAGTGCCTGCATATAGACTTCTTTCTTCTGTAGTAATTACTATGTAGTACAGACGGTCATTGTGGCTAGCTGAGGCCATCGTTGCCCGCTCTCTAATAGTTCAATGTTTGAAAAGTTAAAAATGAAATTTAGTGCACGATTTCTAAGCATTCGCTCACGGATCATACTGATGTTGTTGATGGTCAGCACTTTTGCTGCCTTTGTCTTGATTTATATCGGTTATCAGAATGGGAAGGAAGCGATTACCGAAGGTATTTTCAACCAGCTCAAAGGAATCCGTGCATCCAAGCAATACCAGATTGAAACGTATTTCAAACAAACGGAAGGTATTGTAGAAATATTGGCGGACAATAGCGAAATACTATTTGCACTTAAGGATTTCAAAAAAGGACACCGAAAACTATCTAATGACGCCTTACAGGTCAATTGCCGACAGGAATTAGGCTTGCACTATGATGAGTTTGTTGAGAAGCTTTCTTTAAATATGGACATTAAGCCTTCTACAGACTTATATTATCCGACGAGTCAAGCTGCTTGCTATCTGCAATACGAGTATATCGTACAGAACAATAATCCTATTGGTGAAAAACACTTGTTGACAGAGGCCAACGATAGGAGTGATTATTCACAGTATCATAGAAATCATCATGACTATTTATCTAGTATTGTCACCAAGTTTGGATTCTATGATTTGTTTCTAGTCGATTTAGAATCTGGGGACATAGTGTATTCCGTATATAAGGAAACAGATTTCGCGACCAACCTGTACACTGGGCCTTATCGACAAAGTAACTTAGCTACTCTGGCCAGACAATTGCGAGACAATCGAGATATGAGCAAAGCTCAGATAGTGGATTTCGAGCCCTATCGCCCTTCCTATGGAGCACCAGCCTCATTTATAGGTCGTGCTATCACTGAAGGAAGCGAAACAGTAGGGGCACTCATATTCCAGTTGCCTATCGATGAGGTGAACAACATTATGACAGGTAGCGGGAACTGGAAAGAAGATGGCTTGGGGGAGAGTGGTGAGACCTACCTAGTCGGCGAAGATTATTTAATGCGTTCTATCTCTCGGTTTTATCTACAAGACACAGTAGGCTATAAACAAGTTATGAAAGATATAGGAGTCGATGAGGAAAAGACCGATCTAATGTATCGTGTTGGTACCACCATACTGCAGCAACGTGTCAAAACAGAAGGAGCAGAATTGGCCTTGTCTGGCAAAAAGGATATCAGGATAATCAAAGATTATCGAGGCGAACCCGTCTTGAGTGCATTTGCTCCCTTGGACATACGTGGATTAAAATGGGCTATATTATCAGAAATAGATGAAGCAGAAGCCAATCTTCCTATTCAGCATCTCAAACACAAAGTCTTTATGGCTATGTGTATCATTACCTTATTAGTGACTTTTTTGGCTATGTACTTGGCCTCTAATTTTGTGAAGCCGATTGAGAAATTGACTGTAGGTGTACGTAAGTTGAGCTCAGGAGATTTCGGTAGCCGTATAGATCTCGAAGGGAATGACGAGTTCTCGGAGTTGGGTAAGCAGTTTAATAAGATGGTTGCGGACATAGATGCACAGCAGCACAAAATTGAAGAACAAAGCTTAGAGAACGAACGCCTGATGCTGAATTTTATTCCAGAAACAATTGTCAAACGGTTACAAAATGGCGAAAAGAACATCGCTAACACTTATTCTAATGTGACACTGGTAGCAATAGACGTAGTTGGTTTTACTGAGTTAACGACTAAGGTAGGTGCCAACGAAGCTGTTATTTTACTTAATCACCTTATTGATGCCTTCGATACAGTAGGAAAGAAACACCACATAGAAAAGATTCGTACAATTGGCGATACTTATTTTGCCGCCTGCGGGCTATACTCACCTCGCCTAGATCATGCAAAAAGAGTGATAGATTTTGCAAAAGAGTTGAAGCTGATTATAGGGCAATTCAACATTAACCATCAGTTGTCATTGTCTTTAGAATTCGGCATTCATTCTGGTGAGGTGACATCTGGTATTATTGGGACAAATAAATTCAACTATGATTTATTTGGACAGACTGTTAATACTACTTTTCGAATCAAAGAAGAAAAAGTAAATAATGCAATTCTTGTGTCTAACACAGTTTATGATCGCACCAAAGATTTTTTCGAGTATGAGAAAATAGAAGAGTCAAATGTCAAATTAGCAGTAGATTCTGTTTGGAGATATAAAAACGATAAATAAAATAAAGTAAAATTTATGTTTGATTTTTCGTTTAGTGAAATATTTTCCGAAGACATATATCAGTATGGATTTCTTCTGATTATTGGTGTGCCCATTCTGGTCATTATATTTAATGAGCTTATCTATCGACTAGACAAGGGCTCATTGAGTCTATCTCCACCTATACGTCTAATACGTAATTTTATTCTTCCATTAGCTGCGATTACTATAGTATTTACGCAAGTTATTGGCTATTCTAGGGATACGAACTTTGTTAAGTTTATTGAGACAATTATTTGGATTTTGGTAATCAATGCCTTGATAGCTATTATCAATGTGTTGTTTTTTGCAGGAGGAGAAAGAAGTCTGATTAAGACTAAGGTGCCACAGTTGTTTCTAGATATTTTTCGAGTTTTTATGGTGCTGCTTGGTGGGGCTATAGTACTATCGGCAGTTTGGGGTGCTGACTTAGGAGGTCTAGTGACGGCTTTAGGTTTGGGTTCTTTTGTATTAGGCTTGGCCCTACAGGATACTTTGGGTAATCTATTTTCTGGAATTGCTTTACTCTATGAAAAGCCATTTTCTGAAGGAGAAGTTATCAAAATAGAAGACCGCATTGGAACTGTAATCGAAATGAATTGGAGGGCTATCAGACTGCTCACCCGAGAAAATGAAATGGTCATCATACCACATCTTGTTATTGGACAAGGTATAATTGAAAACTATAGCCGACCGAGTAGAGCACATATTTTGAAAGTTAACTTGGGTTTTGCTTACGATATAGCACCCAATCGAGTTAAGGAGGCGCTAATGGAAACTTGTCTTGCGACACCTGGTATTTTACATAATCCACCACCAGAGGTTAAAACTTCTGAATACGCTGCTTCTGAGATCGTATATGAAATCGAATTTGCCATAATGGGATATATGACACATGAAGAAATTATGGATGATTTTATGACAAGAGTATGGTATACAGCTCGTCGTTATGATCTGACGATACCTTTTCCTCAAATGGATATTCATCAAGCTAGTCAGGTCAATTCAATAGTGCAACAAAAATCAATTAGACTTAACCAAGTATTGGAGATGCTTCCAACTCTATTGCCGATAGAGCGAGACGATGTCAATACACTAAAAGAAGGTGTAGAGCTAGAATACTATGGCAAAGGTGAGTATGTCATTCGGCAGGGCGACTTGACGGGTGTGCTCTATATTCTTATAGAAGGCAATGCAAGACTTTCTACACAAGATAAGGATGGCAATCAAGCCAATGTCAGCTCGCTAGAAAGCGGAGATTTTTTTGGAGAGATTACCCTATTTACTGACAAGACTGGCTCTTTTTCTGTGTTAGCTATAAGTGACTTAGAAGTACTAGCTATCACTCCTGCTGAAGTTATGCTATTAGTCGAGCGCAATCCTCGCTTAGCACATTACCTAGATAAAACTATGGATATGCGTAGAGAGAAAATTGTAGAACTGAATCTAAAGTAGATGTAAATATAAATACAGGTGTTAAAACTATAAAGATGTCAACAACCAATTAATTAACGAATTCAATCTATTAATCCCATGAAAATTGTCTTATCCAAAGAAGAGCAGAATATTATAGTTACCCAATTTAGGAATAGTGGAAACTTGAAGGCCTTCGCACAATTGTATGAATTTCATTTTAACTTTGTATATAGTATTGCCTGGCACTATTTGAGAGATAGAGACAAGGCTTTTGATGTTACTCAGGATACCTTTATCCAAGTTTCTAAGAAAATTAAGCAATTAGAAAATGTCAAACATTTCAAATCTTGGATAAGTACCATATCTCGTAATTTGAGTATCTCCCAATTGAGGAAAAGGAAATCCAATAGGAATATAACGTTAGAAGAGTATAGCATCTATATGATAAGCGACGTTGACAATTCTATCTTAGAAGAGAGAATTACTAAATTGAATCTAGTCATAGAGACATTGGGTACTGCAGAACGAGAACTCATTAACAGAAAATACTATCTTAGAAAGAAAATTTCTGAAATCGCTAGAGAACTAGAAATATCAGAGTCTGCAGTAAAAATGAGACTACAACGTGTTAAGGATAAAATAAAGAAGGCTTCGTAATTGAGTATATAGAGTAGAATACCAAATAGCTTCATAGATCAATTTCCACCTAAATTCATAAATTGTGCTATGACCTCTAGCTCAATGTATGTCCTATTGTTTTTAACTTTATTGCCTAAAGCGTGTACACAACAGGAACAGATTGCACCTGAGCCAACCTTGCAGCAAGTTGACAATAGGGTAGATGTCGCCTTTCCCATAGCAGACTATATCAGAAATATTTATCAAGATAAGAATGGACACTTTTGGATGGGTACCAATGGATATGGCGTGGCACATTATAATGGTGAGACAGTTGATTACTATTCTAATGCTCAAGGCTTCAACGGCCAACAAATTACTGGGATAGCAGAAGACCTTCATCAAAATATTTGGTTCTCCACAGATCAAGGCGTTGTCAAGTACGAAAGGAAAAAGAATAGTAAGGAGAAAAAGCAATTTGTCAACTACTCCTATTTTGGAGGAAAACGTTTTTGGAGCATCTGCGCAGATAAGAAGGGTACGATATGGGCAGGCTCAGAGAAAGGCATTTTTCGATATGATGGTCATCTGTGGTTGCCATTTGATTTGCCTTATCCCGAGGAAGTGAATGGTGACTTTATTACGAGTGCTACGGCTTGGTCTATTATAGAAGATAGCCTTGGACGTATGTGGTTCAGTACAAATGGCTATGGTGTCTATGTGTGGGATGGAAAAGATTTTATACAGTATGACAAAGATGATGGGTTGGCAGACAACAGTGTAGATGTCATCTTAGAAGACAGCAATGGACACATATGGATAGGGACAAGATACGGAGGCGTCAGTCGATTTGATGGCAAGACGTTTACGACTTATAGCCAACAGAATGGTAGTATCGGTAATGATGAGGTATGTGCAATCTATGAAGACTCTAAAGGCAATGTGTGGATGAGCTCAGAGGGTTATGGTGTCTATCGCTATGATAGAATAACTTTTGCAAATTATGGCGAAGCCGATGGCCTTGGTGTGAGAGCGGTGCAAACAATCTTTGAAGACAAAGATGGCCGTATATGGGCTGGTGGTGGTGGAGGCTTGTTTAGACTGGAAGGAGATCGGTTTGTTGAGGTTACAACGGCAGGGCCTTGGTAGAGTTCGTAGAAGAATCTAATTTACTTTATCTAGACACTAGATTCGTCTTGACATATTTATCTATAAAATTCTCTTTATAAGATGGACCTAGAGGCAACTCATAATTATCTGTATAGATGGTATCTGTGCCTATGGAACGGATTTGTTTTATCTGAATGATATAGGACTTAGAGACTCGAGCAAAGTAATCAGGTGGTAATTGTGAGTGGATAGTCTTTACATTCATTGCCGTCATATACTTTTTGTCATTGGTATGGATGACCACATAGTCCTTCATTCCCTTGATGTAATGAATATCTTGATAGAAGACTTTGACATATTGTCTATCTGTTTTGATAAACATAAAGGTGTCTTGGTAGTCGTCAATGGCTGCAGTGGGTTGGTTGTCCATCGCAATGTAGTCTCTTACCTTGGTGACAGCCTTGTAGAATCTGTCAAACTTTATGGGCTTAACGAGATAGTCGATGACATCTAGTTCGTAAGATTCTAGTGCATACTGTGGGTAGGCCGTGCAGAGAATAATGTGTGGTTTTTTAGTAAGTGACTTGATAAATTCTAGACCCGTCAGTCCCGGCATTTCTATATCTAAAAAAATAAGATCTACCTCGTTTTGTGCAACAAAGTCTGAGGCTAGGATGGCGTTTTCAAATTCTCCAGTCTTTTCTAGAAAAGGTACTTGATCACAATTTATTTGCATCCCCTCACGTGCGAGGTATTCGTCGTCGACGATAATGTATTTTATCATTGTGTATCTAGGGTTAGTGTTACGAGAAAGGTTTTTTCAGTTTCTTGTATATCTAGAGTATGTTTATTAGGATAACCTAATTCTAATCGTCTCTGCGCATTGGCCATCCCTATGCCTCCTACAGCTCTTCTGTGCAGAGTACCTTTGGTGTTTTCTACAGAGAAGTTGACCTTTTTTTCTCCTGCTTGTAACTGGATTTTGATGTAATCACTTCCTGTGCCAGAGTTACTATACTTAAAAGCATTTTCTATATACGGGAGTAAGATAAGCGGTCGTATTTTTTGAGCACCAGTATTCCCAGATATATCAAAGATAAGTTCTAGGTGTTGCCGACGCAGTTGTTCTAGTTCGAGATAGTTTTTGAGGTAGGTAATTTCATTATTGAGAGGCACTGTATTGGCCTCCGTGTCATAAAGTTGATATCTCAGTAAATCTGAGAGTTGCATTATCGTATCTGGTAAGTGTTCACTTTTTTTCTTGGACATTACATACATATTATTGAGTGTATTGAACAAGAAGTGTGGATTAACTTGAGTCTTGAGATAAGCTAGCTCTGTATTAAGTTGATCTTCTTTTAGATCTTGTAGCTTAAGAGACGTGGAGTATGATACTTGAAACAACTTAAAGGCTACAGCCATAGCGACAATCCCTGCATTGCTCCATAGATTGCCCAGCAAATAAGTATAAAAGTCATTAATCGTTAAAGGCTCTAGATCCTCTATCTCTACGCCGAGTATCTCACTATCGAAAAACAGTAGATATGGATCCATCCATATGAAATAGTTAATACAGACTACGATAACGATACTTATTGCCGTGTATAGACAATAGAGTAGTACCCTACTTTTGAGAAATAAGCGAGGTAGTAGGACATATATATTAAAGTAGACCATAACCATATCTAATATTATGGTCAATAGCACCATTATAGGTGTGCCTACCACCTCCGTTACTCCCATCCAGCTGAGCAACTCATCTGCGTAGATGAATAGCCAGAATAGGATATGTTTGATGATTCTGTATCTATTATTGAAGAGAGCATCGTGTAACCACCTAGGTATTTCCATTGAGTTTTCCTTGTCAGCCACAAACGTATCCATAATCACAAGGTAAGAGAATATGCTAAGTATAATAAAAGGTACCCTAAGTATAAAAACAACCTAGGGTTGCTATAAAGTGCCCGTTTTACAAGGGTTTAGCACCCTAGATTTGAAGTAGCAATAGAAACAAAACCTATGAATCTTCTTCACATCACTAAAAATTTCACAAACATGAAAACGCTAAATCTAAAATTAATCGGACTATGGGTTGTCTTAGCTTTTATGAGCTCTTGCTCTGATGAGCTCGCGACAGACCAACAATTGACTGAAGAGCCTAAGGCAGAATTGGAAGTACACGATCACCGTACTTGTAATCATGACAATTACATGGAGCACTTGCTTTCAGACCCAGACTATAAAGCAGCCTATGACAAGAGAATGGCTAAGTACAAAGACTATGTCGCTAATGTAGCTAGCACACGAGCGCTATGCTCTAATCCTACAGTCATACCTGTAGCGGTACACTATCAAGGGGCGACGAGTGTAGATGTAGGATGCCTTAATACGCTAGCTGTAGATGCAATTGCTGCTTTGAATGCGGATTTCCAAGGCACCAATACGGATATTAACAGCTGGACAGGCAATGCAGCGTCTTCTTTTCCGGGTATCAACTATGGAGAGGCTTGCTTGGAGTTCGTCTTAGCTAATCAAAATCACCCTTCAGGATATGGATTGACCAATGGTGATCTGGCTGTAACGATTAACACTACAACAGGGGACTCTGACAGCAACTGGTCAGGCTATCTCAACATTTTTGTCAAAAATGCAGGTGGTGCTCTAGGATACTCACCATTAGGTGGGGCAGGAAATGGCGATGGTGTCGTCGTTAGTCAGAGTGCCTTCGGGACAGGTGCCAATTGTGGAAACATAGGTTCTAATGCCCCTTTTAACCTAGGAAGAACATTGACACATGAGCTAGGTCACTACCTATTACTGGATCATATCTGGGGAAATGGATGTAATCAAGATGATGGTGTAGCAGATACGCCGAACTCAGCTCAGGAGTACTATGGTTGCTCTACTATAGGTGCAAGCAGTTGTGGATCTACAGATCTACATATGAACTATATGGACTATTCTGATGATGCTTGTATGTATATGTTCACAGCGGGTCAGGCAACAGTAACAGAAAACTATGTCGCATCTAGCTTAAGCAACATCACCAACAATGCAGCCTCTGTTATCAACGGTTCGACTCCTACAGGAGGCGGAGGCAATAGCGGAACTGGAGGAACGGGCACAGGAGGAACAGGTACAGGCGGAACAGGAGGTGGCACTTCAGCAGTGTGTACAACTCCAGCAAGTACTGGTACTCAAATATTATCAAGTTCAAGTGTAAAAGTGACTTGGGAAGCACAACCGAATGCGGTAAAATATCAGGTATTCTATAGAGTACAAGGTACTACGACATGGACAGTAAAGACATCAGTAGTTGCAGAGAAAACACTAGCAAGCCTAGCCCCAAGTACAACCTACCAGTACAGAGTAAGAACAAAATGTCCTAGTGGATGGACACCTTTTACGGCAACGGAAACATTCCAGACAGCAACAGGTGGCGGAGGTACGTCAACTACTTGTGGTGCGCCAACGATGAGCTCAGTAGAAGTACAGACAGTAACAACTGCCAAGGTAACTTGGGATGCAATGCCTCAGGCAACGAGATACCAGATAAGATATAGAATCCAAGGTGGTGGAAGTTGGACAAATAGAATTTCTACAGTAGCGAATAGGACTCTCACAGGTCTGCAAAATGGTGCGACTTATGAGTATAAGATCAGAACGAGATGTCCTGGTGGATGGACAAGCTTCTCAGGCTTAGAGACATTTGTACAGTCACTCGGAACACCTACAGGTGGCGGTAACGGCGGAGGATCTAATCTTAATACAGTCAACTTTAACTTGACGCTAGATGATTATGGCTCAGAGACGAGTTGGGAATTAGAAGATGCCAATGGCGCAGTAGTAGCGAATGGTGGACCA
>CALBWK010000139.1 GCA_937969415.1 uncultured Saprospiraceae bacterium
ATCGAGTAGCTAGGGAGGGATTACTATTCAATAAAGCATATACGCCCAATGCCAAATGTGCCCCTTCGAGAGCTACAATACTTACTGGTAGAAATTCTTGGCAAATAGAATCAGGCATGAACCACTGGGGCAACTGGCCACGCAAGTTCAAGACTTTCCCTGAGGCGCTTGCTGACAATGGATATCATGTTGGGCACACTGAGAAAGGATGGGCCCCTGGGCTTGCTGGAATTATCGATGGAAAACCTAGATTATTAATTGGCAAGAAATACAGTGACATAAAACTTACGCCTCCTACAAACGCTATCTCGAAAACAGATTATACCGCTAATTTCAAAGCCTTCTTAGCAGACAACACCGATGATAAGCCGTTCTTCTTTTGGTATGGATCGATAGAGCCTCATCGTGATTATGAGTTTGAGTCGTCCCTAAGATTATCAGATAAGAAACCTTCGGACATAGAGCAGGTTTATGAATTTTGGCCAGACAATGATTCTGTGAGAATTGACATGTTGGATTATGCCATTGAGATAGAGTATGCAGATAAGCATCTGGGTATGATGCTAGACGAACTAGAGGAACGAAGAGAACTTGACAATACGATGGTCATCGTCACGGCAGACAACGGAATGCCCTTCCCAAGAATCAAAGGACAAGCCTACGAATACTCTAATCATCTCCCGCTCGCTGTGATGTGGAAAAACGGTATCAATAGTCCAGGAAGAAAAATAGATGATTATGTTAGTTTCATAGATTATGCTCCTACAGTCCTGGAAGCAGCAGGTATCACAGTAGACGCGTCGGGCATGCAAACCATAACTGGAAAGAGTTTAAGAGATATATTCAATGCAGATCGAGGTGGCATCATAGACGAAAGCAGAGATCATGTATTAATATGCAAGGAGCGACATGATGTAGGCCGACCAAATGATCAGGGCTATCCTATTAGAGGTATATTCAAAGATGGGCATTTGCTGATAGAAAACTTTGAAGCAGATCGATGGCCTGCTGGTAATCCAGAGACAGGATATCTCAACTGCGATGGAAGTCCTACAAAAACCGTAAACTTAGACAGGAGAACAGATCAAAGCGAAAATAAATACTGGCAGTGGAATTTTGGCAAGCGTCCGCAACTTGAACTTTATAAAATAGATGAAGATCCAGCTTGCATGAACAATCTAGCACAAGAAGAAGTCAGCCAAGGTCTGATGCAAAATCTAAGAGATCAGATGTATGCAGAACTAAAAGCTCAAGGAGACGCAAGAATCCTTGGCAATCCAGAAGTCTATGATACCATCCAATACATGGATCAGAATACTACAAACTTCTACAACCGATATATGGCTGGAGAACGTCCCCGTACTGGCTGGGTAAATGAATCTGATTATCGACCTATAGATTAGTCCGCAAGAAAATAAATTCACGAACTTGGTATCCAATGCAAAAGGTCTCACTAGTTTTTCTATCTATCTATTTGTGCTTATGCATATGTGCCTGCAAAGGACAAGAGCAAAGTGAAAATCATTTAGCTAAGGACTCTGAACTAAGCAATATTTCTTCTTTGATTACCCCAATCGATACGATCCATGCAGAAGGCGCTCCTTCCAATATCACACGTACCGTCATCCTCGACAAGAATGGTAGCATGTGGCTTGCCACTTGGGACGGAGTATTGCAATATAATGGAAGTTCATTTACTAACATGACAAAAGATATAAGTACGGCCAGATTCTTTAGTGCGCTACAAGATAGTCAAGGTGATTTTTGGTTTACAAGTATTGGTTCTGGGGTCTTTCACTATGACAGCGAATGGTTTAAAAACTTTACAACGAAAGATGGCCTAATCAATGACAGAGTCACCAACCTATATGAAGATAACCATGGAGTCATCTGGATTGGGACTGAAGAAGGAATAAGTTGCTATAATGGGGAGACATTCAAAAATATAACTACTGAAGACGGACTTAGCTATAATGATGTGAATGCTATTGTCCAAGATGACCGTGGTCTCTATTGGATAGGCACAAGAGGAGCTGCATGCATCTATGATGGTAATACTTTTAAAGAACTTAAGAATGACGATGGCCTTAGTTTTCAGAATATGCGATCAGTCATTAAAGATAGAAATGGAAACATTTGGTTAGGAGGTAAAGATGGTCTGTGGCGTTATGATGGAAAGCAATTTAAAAACTATAGTGAGAATTTTGTAGGATATATTTTCGAAGATAGTAAAGGTAATATCTGGACTAGTTCAACTACGGGCAATACAAACTCATGGATGCTCTCTTTTTACCAAGAGAGTGACTTAAAATCTGGAAGTACTGCATCGAGGGCTTTGAAAACAGATGAGGGAATGTTCTTCGGCATTGCTGAAGACTATCTAGGAAATATATGGGCCGGCAAACTAGATGGTGTTTATCGATATAATGGTTTTGCTTTTGAATATTTCATGGACTAAGTTAGCTTAACTCAATAGGTGCTTCTTCGATATACTCCTCATATCCTGGTGCAAGGTAAACACCCCTATCTCGAGAGTA
>CALBWK010000140.1 GCA_937969415.1 uncultured Saprospiraceae bacterium
AAAGAAGGCATTATCTATACCGTTCAGCTCTTTGTTGGTATTGGCATCATCGATAGCCGCAGGGATTTCTTCTATGCCGACAATTTTTTGACACTTATCGGCAAGATAGAGCGCGATACTGCCTAGTCCTGTGTAGAGATCATAGACCAATTCGTCTCCTTGCAGATTGGCCAACTCTGCAACTTGATCAAACAATCTAACCGCCTGTGTCGTATTGGTCTGAAAGAAAGACTTGGGTCCAATCTGATAATTGATATGCCCTAACTTCTCGGTAATCGTCTTCTTTCCGTGATAATGATGAAAGGGTAAGTCGAAGGTCGTATCGTTCATCTTTTCATTGATGACGTAATAGACAGAAGTCAGTTGCGGAAAGGTTTCTATCAGACTCGACATCAATTTTTCTCTTTCATCTGGCAAGTCTTCTCCAAGTATAGGGACTACTAACCAATCTCCCAGTGTCGTATTTCGTACTAAGAGATTTCTCAAGAATCCCACGTGCTCCTTAGTATTGTAGAAAGACCATCCCTCAGATAGCGCCATTTCGTGGACGTGGTTTCTTATTTTATTGCTGAGGTCATCTTGGAGATGGCACTTCTCTATCTGGACTACCATATTAAAGGCGCCAGCTCTATGGAAGCCCGTTGCAGGACCAAAATCAACTTCTCCACCAGCGTCCAACTCTTCTTGCGGCACCCAACGTCGAGCAGAGAAACTGTATTCCATTTTGTTACGATAGACTTCCGTCAGTTCACATCCTATGATAGGCCTGTGCTCTTTGACTTCAATGTGTCCTATCCGATTAAAGGCAGCTAGAACTGCTTCGTTTTTGTACTTAAGCTGCGAGGGGTAATCGAGGTCCTGCCACTTGCAGCCACCACAATTTCCAAAGTGCTCACAGAAGGGCTTGACTCTTAGACCAGATAAAGACTTGAAGTTTTCTACCACACCTTGGCGATAACTGTTTCGCTTTTTCTTGACCCATACATCTACAACATCTCCTGGCACTGCCCCTTTGACAAAGTAGACCATACCTTCTGCATCTCTACCGACCGCTTGTCCTTTGTCAGCTATGCCAGTCATAGTGATGTCCTCTACGATCTTGCGCTTTCTTCTTCGACCTCTTCCCACTTTTCAGTTTCTATCTGATTATAAAAAATTCTGTCCTCCTGTTGCTTCTTCTACCTTCTTCCGTCGTGTTATCTGCTACAGGGCTGGCTTCTCCTTTGCCTTCGTGGCGCAATCGATCTGAGGCTATACCCTTTGCTATTAGAGCATCCTGGACTGCTTTGGCTCTCTGCTCAGACAGTTTCTGATTATCTCTATCATTCCCGACATTATCGGTATGCCCTAGAATCTTAATCCGCATCTCTGGATTATTACGAAGCAAGGTCGCTAAAGTATTAATCTCTCCTCCAGATTTGGAAAGCAACTCTGCAGAGCCTGTCTCAAAGAAGATATTCTTTAAGACGATCTTAGGCGCTTCTGCTTCTGGAATCACCGGCTCTTCCTTAGGAGGTATCGGCTCTAAATAAACCTTATAGGAGAATGGTTTCTCTATAGACGTCACTGAATTGACTTCAATGTTTTCCGAATGAAAGAGGTAGCCGTCCTTGCTTATGTTCATTGCGTACTCTCCCAGTTTTACTGTCGTCAAAAGTTTACCACTCACATCAGTATCTAAGACAACTGTTTCTTTGTCATTGAGTAAATCCAAAAATTCTGCCTTCGCTATTATAAGGCCTTTGGTCTCCGCATCTCTTACTTCTACATTGATATAGGTCACGAGATCTGGCCTAAGCTGCACAGGTAAATCAAAGGAGTAAATATCGCCTCCTTGTTCTTCCTCCGCGAATTGAAGTTGAGAACTATAATAAGCCTTGTCTCCTCTAAGATTAACAAATAAACCACCTTCCCTAGCAGGTGTATTGATAGGGTAACCTAGGTTGACAGGTGCTTTCCAATTATTCTCGTCATCCTTTCTAGAAACAAAAATATCGTAGGACCCGAATCCAATATGACCATTGGAAATAAAATAGAGACTCTTACTATCTGGATGGATATAAGGGCCCTCATCATTATTCTTGGTATTAACTGTAGTCCCTAGATTGACAGGTGGTTCCCATCTATTGTGCTTATTGAGTTTGGTCATCCATATATCAGAGCCTCCCTCTCCACCTGGTCGACGACTACTGAAGTATAGCGTTCTGTTATCTGCTGCCAGGCTAGGCGTAGAGTCCCACCATCTAGAATTAATAGAGGCGCCCATATTTTGTGGCCTTGTCCAGTGATTGCCTTTCTTCACTGTTATGTATAGATCACACCCACCTATGGCATCTCTTCGCTCACAAGAAGTGAAGATCATAATACGACCATCTTGTGACAGGCAGAAAGTCCCTTCCTGAACATCGGTATTCACTTCTGCTAGTGGCATCGCTTTCCCTACTGCTTGTCCATTCTCTACTTTCGCCGTATAGATGTCTTCGTTTCTGTACTTACCTTCTCCTACTTTGATAAAATAGATCTGACTACCATCCGCTATAAAGGCTGGATGATATTCTATAGCCTCTGTATTAACTGCTGGTGATAATTTTTCTGGCGTAAACTTTACTGGATTAGCGTAGCCCACTTTTCTAAACTCTAGTTCCTTTAACTTTAATTCTAAAGAATCTCTGAAGGCAGGTTTCATTTCTGGATTAGCAAGGGCTTTTTCTACAGCAGAAATACCTTCATCATACTCCTTGCTTCTTTCCAGTGCTCTAGCTAGAGTCATTGCTAATGCAGGCGACATAGGACCATCCCCTTGAGCTAGGCTCCTCATTAATGGAATAGCCTTCTCATCTTGCCCTTCGGAGATATAAAGACCAGAGAGTTTTTCGACACCTTCTGTAAATCCTGGGTTTTTATCTACAACACTCTGTAGGCCGGCCAACCCTTTTTTTGTTTCTCCTTTCTTAAGACACTTAAGGGCCTTTTCATATTTCTTTTTGGACTTCTTATCTAACTGATCAACCGTAGTTGACTGGCTATGGACAAGGCCAAAAAGAAAAAGAAATACAACGGTGGAAAAAATTCGAATTTTCATACAACAGATTCTTAGACTTAGATCAAAAACATAGTTGATACTTGGGATAAAAAATCTTGGGGAGTATATTCTTAAAAGTGGGTTAGGCTAATTCTTTGAGGAGCTTAGCGGCAGGGGCATCGCCCAATTCTGCAGCATCTTTTATATCCTTGAGATATCCATTCTTACCTGCTTTCTTTTTGGCTAGGCCTCGGAATCTTATAATCCTAGCTGTTGGGATGGATTCTTTCTTTTCTTCTATAGCGATAGCAAGATCGTACTGTTCTATAGCTTCTAAGTTTTTGTCAAGAGCCAAGAGAGTTTGAGCATACAAGAAATGGCCTTCTTTATTCTTTTTGAAATTAGGATTATCCTCTGTAAACTTTCTATTGGCAAAAAGCTTCAAATCAAATTCTGCTTTTTCGAATTGCTTGAGTTCAAAGTGAATTTTGCCTTTTGTTCTTCTTGCTTTCCAGTGTATACTCTGTAAGGCTACAGATTTCTTGATAGCTAATTCTAGGCTCTCAAGAGATTCTTCTTTTTTGCCATCCTGAATTAAGACGAGTGCTTTCCCAAAGTATGCATATGGGTTATTGGCATCTATGGCCAGACACTTATTATAGTCTCTTAATGCATCATGATACTTTTTGAGCATAAAGTTGACTTTACCTCGGCGCTCATAGGCTTGAGCATGGCGATCATACTTTTCTATAGCCTTATTAAGTGCTTTTATTGCCTCTTCTTCCTTACCCGTCTGATCTACAAGATTCTTCCCTTTGAGGTAAGATTGTACTGCGGCCTTATCGCTAGATGGTTCTAAATGCTTAAAATGTCTTATCGTTCCACTATCAATCTGCCAGATATCCATCTCTCCAGCTAGCCCAAATTGTACAACATACTCTAGTAGAGCAGATGTGTTCTTAAAAGATTTGTCATAGACTTGCTTGACGAGTCTCGGGATACTCAGACTTAGTGTTTCTGGAAAGAAGATTTCGTCCTCTGTAAACATCACATCATTCTTAAAGTACTTTTCCGCTCGCTGCTTGTACATCTTAACAGCCATATCATAGGCCTTTTCTGTACCGAATTCTATCTTTCCTTGTATTATAGTCTTTAAGAGCATCTAAGAGATAATGTCATGACAAGGGGATTTACAGCGCAGACACCTATCATAGCTAAGATAAATAGTCAAATTACATGAGATAACAAGACGGAATAACCCTAACCCCTAAAGTGCTAATGTAGACAAAAAACAAGTGATTAACAATCCAATTTCCTCTACTCAGTCCAGACTTTACAGCCCTCTGTGCAGTTGGTACAGATATCGATTTGATTTCTACCTCCTAACAATTTCTGCCTGAAACTATTATATATATCACCTTTCCATATTTGCTCAAAATCAAAATGCTTCAGATCTCCCATTTTATGCTGAGCATCCTTATCAAAACAACAAGGAACGACAAGCCCATCCCAGGTAACGACACAGGCGTGCCATAACTTCCAACAGTGATTAAGCAAGGTGTTCTTGACGCTATAGGTGCCGTCCTCTTGCTGGGCATATCTTGAGTATTTTTCATCTAGAGGAATCAGAGAATTCCCATACTTATAGTCGTAGACTTGGGCAGTTTTGAGGCGTACTTCGTTCACACCTAGCTCATCTGCTAGCTTATAGAGCTCAGGAATCTGGTGTTCATTGTGCTTCACGACGAGAAATTGGAGGAGAATATGTGGGGTGTGGCTTTTCATATCCCTTTTGGTTTGCACCATCTCCTTGATACCAGCTTTTACTTTGTCTATTGACCCCCCTTTTCTATAACTCTCATAGGTCTCCTGAGTCGTACCATCTAGAGAGATAATGAGCCTATCAAGCCCAGAGTTGACTGTCTCTTCGCAATTTTTCTTTGTGAGGAAATGACCATTGGTCGAGGTGATGGTATAGAGTTTCTTGGCTTTGGCATAGGCCACCATCTTAAGGAAGTCAGGATTGATATAGGGCTCTCCTTGAAAATAGAATATCAAGTAGATCAGCTTACTCGACAACTGATCTATGGTTTTCTTAAAAAAATCAGACTTAAGATTACCTGTAGGTCTGGTAAATGAGCGCAGGCCACTTGGACATTCTGGACATCTCAGATTACAAGCTGTTGTCGGCTCAAAAGATAGGGTCATAGGTAGTCCCCATTGCGTAGGTTTTCCTTTAAGCTTGGTGACTTGATAAGAGACAAGGAGTTGAGCTAAATTAAAAAGGCGGGTAAAATTAAGCTTGGAGAGAAAATTAAAAGTATCGTGTAGTGAGAATTGCATCGGGCTGTAAGATAAGCGAAGTCTTCATAGTGGTCCTAAATAAACTAAAGGACCTCGGCACTTTTGCCAGGTCCTTTTAGTAATGCTGATCAATTCCTATCTTGACTTACTTCTTTATGTTTTCAGTTTCTTGTTGGTTACATCCTTTAGACTCTGAACTTTCAAAAAAGTAATGCCATCGATAGAATTTAATTTTTCCTTAACGAATTTAGTTTTTTTCAACCTTGTCTAGAAGTTTATCGGCCTAGAAGTGTTGTATTCATTGGGTTTTTAACATAGTGCGATTATCCATAATATGTAATTGATTTAATATCAAGGGCCGCAAAGTTTCTATATGATCTAGGCTTGTGCAGAGAAGCTATATCGACTGCCATATAATTTTTTAAATAGAAAGCCCGCCGCAACACCATATACAAATCCACCAATGTGCGCCCACCAGGCAACACCTCCAGACTCTTCAGTTGCACCGACAGTACCTATTCCGCTAAGCAGCTGCTGACCAAACCATATTCCTAGAAATAGAATAGCTGGGATAAAGAAGGGTCTCCGAAACATCAATAAGAAAATCATCTTGATTCTTGACTTTGGGAACATCACGAGATAGGTGCCCATCACAGCAGAAATAGCTCCACTTGCCCCAATGGTGGGAATGGTCGACATAGGATCTATATAGACGTGTACCACTGCTGCAAATAAGCCACCCAGTATATAATACAGCCCAAAGAAAGCCGTACCTATAATAGCCTCAATATTGTCAGCAAAAATCCAAAGAAAGAGCATATTGCCTCCAAGGTGCATCAAATCTCCGTGCAAAAACATACTCGTCAACAAGGTAAATAAGTCCTCTCCAACAGATATCTCTGCAGGAATGATTCCATACTCCGTATGTATAAAGCCTATATGCTCAAGGCTCTTAGTGATCTGATATATGAATATCAACACATTTAATCCCAAAAAGGAATAACTCAATATGGGCTTATAGCCCCCTTGTATGTTGTCATCACCTATCGGAAAAAACATACCTGCAGTTTGTGGTCATAGGACTGTAATATATGAAGGATAAATCTGCTCAGAACTCAATACACTTATATTTGTTCTCTAATTGATGGAGAAGAAAAAAGAACTCGACCTCGTGGTCTTGTCCAAATTGCTCAAGCTAACCAAGCCTTACAGAGGACTGTTTATCCTATGCTTGTTTATTGCTATTATAATGGCGCCTATCTCCAATGTTAGACCTTTCCTTATCGAGAGGATGGTAGATGATCATATCTTTAAGGGTGACATTTCTGGATTGAAATCTATTGCACTACTCTACCTGGGTATTGTTCTTGTCAACGTGGTCATCAGGTATATCTTTATCTATTACTCCGCCAAGCTAGGCCAGTCTGTAGTCAAGGACCTGAGAATCAAGACTTTTGACCATATCACCTCGCTCAGACTCCGCTACTTTGATCAGACACCCATAGGAAAACTTACCACGAGGACCATAAGTGATGTACAGGCGGTCAATGATGTTTTTTCACAGGGAATCCTCACCTTATTAGCGGATGTGCTCGGCATCTTTGCCGTTATCGGCTTTATGCTGTTAACCAGTTGGAGATTGACACTAATCTGCTTGGTGACCCTACCGCTTATGATCATCGCGACTTACATCTTTAAAGAAAAGGTCAAGGTGGCCTTCCAGAATGTTCGGAATGAAATCTCAGCTATGAATGCCTTTCTGCAAGAGCAAATTTCGGGTATGCAGGTCGTGCAAATGTTTGCGGCAGAGAAACAAGAAGCTCAGAAGTTTAAAAACATCAATAGAAAGTATACACAAGCCAACCTCAATGCTGTCGAGTACTATGCTATATTCTTTCCAGTTGTGGAATTGATATCGGCACTGGCTCTTGGATTGCTCGTCTGGTGGGGATCCAAAGGTATTTGGAACAATACCATTAGTGTAGGGGCTTTTGTTGCCTTTCCTATGTATCTCAATATGCTCTTCAGACCAGTAAGGATGCTGGCGGATAAGCTGAATGTGCTGCAAATGGGTATTGTTGCGGGAGGCCGTGTCTTTGACGTTATCGAGAATAATGAAAAGATAGAAGATGAGGGCACGCTTATAAAAGAGAAACTAGAAGGCAAACTAGAATTTGACAAGGTATGGTTTGCTTATGATGAAGAAAACAATGTCCTCAAGGATGTGACCTTCTCAGTACAGCCTGGAGAGACCTTAGCTATAGTGGGTAGCACAGGTTCTGGCAAGACAACTATCATTAATATCCTTAACCGCTTTTACGAAATCCAGAAAGGCAGCATCAAGATAGACGGCATAGATCTTAAGACCTATGACACGGATAATCTGAGAAAACGGGTCGCTATGGTACTGCAGGACGTCTTTCTTTTTGACGGGACTATCTTTGAGAATATGGCTCTACGGGATGCCTCTATCTCTATGGAAGCTGTCGTAGCAGCTTCTAAGACCATAGGAGCACATCCTTATATTGCCCGCCTTCCTGATGGGTACAATTTTAAGATTACCGAACGGGGCTCTAATCTAAGTATGGGTCAGCGCCAGTTGATCTCCTTTGTGCGGGCATTGGTATTTGATCCAGATATATTGATACTTGATGAGGCTACTTCGTCGATAGACTCTGAGACCGAATCGATAATACAATATGCGATAGAGAAATTGATCCAAAAGCGGACCTCTATTATTATTGCCCATAGGCTCTCTACCATCAAGCACGCTGACAACATTCTAGTCCTTGACAAGGGACGAGTACAAGAGCAAGGCAATCACGAAGCCCTAGTCAATAAGTCAAATGGTGCTTACAGAGAGCTATATGAAAAGCAATTTGTCAAAGCAGAAAGCCCTACTATCTAACAAGACAGAACGCTAATCTTAAAGTAAAGGCCTGATAGCCTAATATTCCTTAACTTCGAAGCAAGAAGTTTATACAATGGCAAATAGCAATATCTCAAAAAAGGCAGGACCAATGGCAGGCATCTTAGGCCTTCTCTTTGTCGCACTTATGGCTTGGTTGATCTGGTCAGCCGTCTCAGGTGTATTTGGACTACTCAGTATGGTTTCTGTGCCGCTATTTGTCCTAGCGATGGTTCTTAATTTCTCCACTGTCAAGGATTACTTTGGCTGGGTCGTCAATAATGTAAAAGCAGATCCTATCAAGGGTATCGCTATCGCTGTAGGGTCCTACATAGGATTTCCACTCGTCTCCGCTTGGCTTGCCTTCAAGGCTTACAGCACACGGCAGCTCAAAAAGACGCGTCAAGAAAAAGCAACCAACAAAAAAGAAGGAGAAGATTATATCAAGTATGAAGAGGTAAAAGAAGATAATGAAGACTTCTTAGAACTGGAAGATCTCGACAAACCTAAGCCAAGAGTCAAAGTCAAGCAAACCCAAAGCCGCACCAAGGACAACAACTACGACGACCTATTCTCATAAATGTTGTCAATTAGATTTTGACTTCTACTAAACCGGAATTATGCTGAGCCTCTATGTAGGTATTACGATACTACTTCTAGGCTTATATGCATATCTAATCATCTACATCCTTGATAAGTGGGAGGCTTATCCAGATTACGGAGATTTTAATTCAATAGACTCTTCCCTTGGCGTCACAATACTTATCCCAGCCAGGAACGAAGCAGCCAACATCAAGGCTTGTCTTGATTCTATCTTGGTTTCTGCAGCAGATATTGACAATGCTCTAGAAATCTTAGTCCTTGATGACCACTCAGAAGATGAGACCTATGCTATAGCTAGAAGTATTAGTGATACGCGTATCAAAGTCATCCGTCTAAGTGACAAAATCGAAAATAGAAACATAAATGCCTATAAGAAAATGGCTTTGGCTATTGGTCACCAAGAAGCGCGCATGGACTATATCCTTCAGCTAGATGCAGACGTTACCGTAACACAACCTTATCTCTCTACAATCCTTTCGGCACTCACTAATCTAAAGCCTGACTTTATCGCTGGGCCTGTATGCCTAGAGGGAGGTACTGCCCTACAACACTTTCAGGTACTAGATATGATGGGTATGATGGCAGTTACAGCGGCAGGCATAGACTCCAATAATTGGTATATGGCCAATGGTGCTAATATGCTCTACAAGAAAGATCTGGTCAGCTTTGCTGATAGTCATACAGCCTCTGGTGATGATGTCATCACGATACAGACATTGGCTGCAGAGGGCAGCAAGATTATCTATCTGAAGAACCTTGATGCTACTGTTTTTACTGATGCTTTGGCTGATATAAAGGGCTTCTATCATCAACGTCTCCGCTGGGCTACCAAGAACAAGTATCAATCCTCTATATCGATGAAGGTTATGATGGCGATTCCGTTTATCAATTGTCTTGTCATCCTAGTGCATCCATTTATAGCAATCTGGTCTGGTGTCACAGCGTGGATTCTGCTAGCATTGCATGTGATGGGTAAGGTGATGATAGACTACATTTACCTCAAGAGCTTGGCTACTTTTTTTAGAAAGGAAGAAGCTATGGGTTCTTTTGGCTATGCAAGTATCGTTTATATCCTATATATCGCTATCGTCGGCGTGGCCAGTCTGGTGGTCAAAAATTATATGTGGAAAGGTAGAAAAGTGACCTAATACAAAGGGTATGCTCTTAGCAATTTCGAGTGCAGGCATAAAAAAAGACAGGCACCGGACAAAACTCAATCCCAAGTGGTACCTGTCTCTCGACAAAGGCCAGAAGCCTTTGATATATCGATTTACTCTGTAACGCTTTTAAGAAGCAACCAGTTCCACTTCGTTAGCCATCTTACGCATATTGATCAATGCGTAGCGCATACGACCTAAAGCCGTATTGATACTGACTCTTGTCAGCTTTGATATTTCTTTGAAGCTCATATCTGCGTAATGTCTCAATATGACGACTTCTCTTTGCTCTTCTGGTAGCTGATCGACTAAGGCTCTAACCTTTGTGTGCAACTGACTCTTGATCATCGTTGTCTCCATATTGTCATCTTTTGACTCCAATACATCGAAGATATCAAAGGTCTCAGTTGAGGACACCTTAGTTCTTCTCTTAGACTTACGGAAGTTATCGACACACATATTATAGGAGATTCTCATCGCCCATTGCAGAAATTTCCCTTCGTGGTTATACTTACCTTTTCTAAGGGTATCTATAATCTTGATAAATACATCTTGAAAGATGTCATTGGATAAATCAGGATCCTTGGTAAAAAGGTAAATAGAGGTATAGATTTTCTCTCTATGTCTAGTTACTAATACTTGGAAGGCTTGATCATTGCCTTTGAGGTACTGCTGAATAAGCACCTTGTCCGTAAGCTGTTGCACGTTCATATCTAACTATTAAGTGTCCGGTAAATCGGTTAAAACAATTATTAGTGTAGAGAACGTAGCTTATAAGCAATGTTTTTGTGAAAGAATTACTCAAATAAAAGACATTTATACCTTAAATGCCACCCACGAGGATCATTAACATCAAATTAACGAGATAAAAAGTCAAATATTATTCAAAATGTAAACTATGCGATATCTGGCACCTTAGAACTGAGATTGGGGACAGTTGCATCTTTGTACTTTGGTAAGGAAATAACAAACTTAGTCCCTTTACCAACCTCAGAATCTATTTCCAATTTTCCTTCGTGTAGCTCGACTATCTGCTTACAGACGGCTAGGCCTATTCCAGTCCCTTCAAACTCTGAAGATGAGTGCAACCGCTTAAAAAGCTCAAATATCCTAGTCTGGAATTCTTTATTGATGCCTATTCCATTGTCTTCGACTACAATATGGACATATTTAGGATCTGCTTCATTTTTAGTGTAGATCTTCAAAAAAGGCGTTGCTGAGGTATTGAATTTGATACCATTGGAAATAAGATTCTGGAAAAGCATACTCAATTGACTTTTATCAGCCCACAACTGTGGTAGAGCAGAGACTTCTATCTCGGTCTTCTTAGAAGTTATCATCTCTTGTAAGTCCAATAGATTTCGTTCTACGATGTTTTTCAGATCTATTTTAGCTAGCTTAAGACTACCCTTATCTACAGAAGAAAAAGTTAGAATACTTTCTACCAGATTATGCATCCGACCTACTGCACTTTTCACTATATCCATATACTCATTGAGTTTTTCGTCATCTGAGTCTAACTTCCTCTTTGTCAACTCCGTAAAAGTACCTATAGTCCTAAGCGGTTCTTTAAGGTCATGAGAAGCGATATAGGCAAACTCCTCGAGTTGCTTATTGGATCTCATTAGTTCAGTATTGGTAGTTTTAAGATTATCCTCGCTTTGCCTGAGCTCCTTAGCAATTTGCGTACGCTGTTTTACCTCATCACTCAACTGAAGGTTAAGTTCCTCAAGTTTCTGATTACGACGTCTTACCGTCTGTGTATACTTCCTTAATGCCATAAAGAGACCAGCGAAGAAGAGGAACGCTGACAGTATCCAAAACCATAGCCGTTGCCAGAATGCAGGTATCACTTTTATCTTTAAGGGGCTATCCAGCTCCGCCCAATAACCGTCATTGTTTTGAGCCTTGGCTCTAAAAATATAGGAGCCTGCCTTGAGATTGGTGTAGGTGACATAGTTAGGATTATCTGTAGAGACCCAGTCTTCATCAAAGCCTTCCAGTTTGTGTGCAAAGGAAGTACTAGATGGCTTATTATAATTAAGACCAACATAAGAAAGGCTCAAGTAGTAGTCATTATGGTTGAGTTCCAGTAAACTGTCATTGCTCAATAAACAAGTAGTTTTTGCACCTTCTTGGCCAATTATATAAGCCTTAGTACAATAGACTTTAGGCTTGCTTATTGTTTCTTTATAGTCCAACGGATTGACCGATACTGCACCACTTATATTGCCAAAATACAGTTTGCCATCAGCATCAGATGTCACAGAGCCTATATTAAAGGTTAAGTCCTTTATCCCATCAGCAGTAGAAAAATTACTCACTTTATGATCTATCAAGTTGTAGCGATACAGGCCTTCTGTGCTACTCCCCCACACGATACTATCATTGACATTATACACCGTATGGATAAATGTGTTGTTCTGGGATGGATTGTGCAGGTTAAAACTCTTAGTCGCATAATCATAAAGTATCACCCCTTGATCACTACCTATTAAGAGATAATCGTTAGAGCTCTGCAAAGCCAATAACCTATTGCTTTGAATGGAAAGACTGTCAGCTAGATCAAACTCATATTGTTGGAATTTTAATTTTGGCGACTCCTCTATAAGTTTATTAAGGCCACTATAGGTACTCACCCAAATATTACCCTCTGCATCCTCTTCTATATCTGTGACTGATGCATCTGAAAGTCCATCGGACTCTGAGGCTGGTATCAATTTGTATTCTTCCGTTTTGGGATCAAATAAGAGTATCCCTTTTTGTGTCGCCAACCAGTATCTAGATTGCCTATCTACAAGGATTTTCTTGACAATAAAAGTCGTAAATCTACCTGCAAGATGGAGAGGCAGCTTCAGAAGTCTGTACTCCCATGTCTTGACATTGACTGTATAAATTCCCGCATTGGAAGCAATCAATAATTCTCCCTTAGGGCTAGAAGAAATACAAGAAAAGTTATTAGAAGAAAGAACCTCTTTTAGTCTTTGGGCATAAGCATTTCTCTTACCTGTCTTGAGATTATACGAGAGTACTTCAACACCATCAGTAATCCACAATACGTCACCGATTACCGTAATATTTTCTGTATTGGGTCGAGTATTAAAATTTCCAGTCAGCTTTAAGTTTTCAAACTGATTATTGTTTGCACTATACAAGCTGATCCCACCTCGGGTTGCTACCCATACCAGGCCTTCATCATCTACAAATAGATCCTTTATATCATTATTTATAAGTGAGGATTGACTGTTTGGATCAAAGTCTTTGTTATCAAAGGACAAGTCCACGTCATCACTTAGATCTTTTGACCAAGAAGCGAGTTGCCCTTTGAAGTTATATAGCATTGACAAGCCAGATGGCGTACCGAGCCAAATGTCTTGATCAATGATTATCATATCAAAAACCGTATTAGAGGTAATGGCATCTAAACGGTTGTCCTCTGCCAAGGAGAACTTCGAATAGAAAGACCAATCTTGTTTGTCCTTAGAATTGGTCGCATGCTCTGGCATACTAAGATATACTAGACCATACTGGTGTGTGCCGAGCAGATACTCATAATCACCAATCTGTTCTATACACCAAATATGTTCTGGACTAGATTTCTCTCCGAGTGCAAACTGTCTGAATTCTAGATTGTTGTATCCATTTGAGTCTAGTACTAAATAGAAACTACTGCCCCAAGTCCCTATCCATACATAGCCTTTATCATCTTGAGTAATCTCCAAAATAGCCTGTGACTTAAGATCATATTCTCCATTACCTTGCTGGTAACTATCAAATGAATTACGCTGTCTATCGTAAATATTCAACCCATCCTCTGTACCTATCCACACCTTGTTATTAGCGTCAACCATTATGGACAGTATCTCATCATTGGAGAGGTTGGAATTTCCAGTTGTATAATTTACCCAAGCATCCTCTTCAAAGCTATATTTAGTGACACCACCATACTTTGTACCTATCCATAGATTATCATCTTGATCTTGATTGATGACTGTGATAAAGTCGGTTTTGAGAGCTGGTTGGTTATCAGTGTTGTAGACCTCAAACCTTTCATCACCATCATATCTCGCCAGTCCTTCACTACAGCCTATCCAGATAAAGCCTTTATTATCTTTGAAAGTAAAAGTAGTCCTGTTGGATGGTAGGCCATCCTCAATAGTCAGTGATGTGAATTCCGTTCTATTATTGCCTTGCGTAAAGCAACTAAGGTAAAACACAAGACTTAACACCGTTAGAAAAAACCGCATAAGCTACTGACAAAGCATCTAAGAAGCTAAAATGAATGTGCTATTACCGCACTACTGTAAAGCTATCAAAAGTCAGCGATAGTAGAGCCTATCAATATCCTCTTAGGCATAAATTTAACTAAGGCTCACTATTTATAACCCCTACGCAAGTCACCTCAACCAATACTTTATTATTAGAACTTGGTTACCGCCGATACAGGTCTAGAGAGAGATATCATTCCACATCGTTTCATACCTTTACGAACTTATGACAAAGTCGAAGGTGAAGGCGATCTCAGCCAGCAAATCAATAATCATCAAGGGTGCCAACTCTAACAATCTAAAGAACCTTGATGTCGAGATTCCAAAGGACAAGCTTATTGTCGTTACAGGACTCTCTGGCAGTGGTAAGTCCTCATTGATTATGGATACACTCTATGCCGAAGGCCAACGCCGTTATGTAGAAAGTCTATCTTCCTATGCTAGACAATTTATGAGTCGGATGAAGAAGCCTGAGGTGGACTACATCCACGGACTCTGCCCTGCCATAGCTATAGAACAAAAAGTCACCACCGGCAATGCGCGGTCGACCGTCGGCTCTATGACCGAAATCTACGATTACCTCAGATTGCTCTTTGCAAGAATCGGAAAGACCTACAGCCCTATCTCGGGAGACCTTGTCAAAAAACATCAAGTCTCAGATGTTGTAGACTATATAACCAAGCAAAAGAAAGATGCAAAAATCCAGCTCTTCTGCCCACTCTCTACGAAGTACAGTGACCGTACCCTAGAGACTCAACTCAAAGTCCTCATCCAGAAAGGTTACACGCGGGTGATGCGGAAAAAGAAACTAGAACATATAGAAGATATCCTCGAAGCCAAGCCCAAATGGCTCAAATCATTGACCTCTAAACTCAAGACCAATGAGATACTAATTCTTATAGATCGATTTGTCAATAATGGTGATGAAGATAATCTTAAACGTATTGCAGACTCTGTTCAGACAGCCTTTTACGAAGGAGATGGAGAGCTTGTCTTAGACCTTATGGACACGGAAGAGCAGGTTGGCTTCAATAATAGATTTGAATTAGATGGCATACTCTTTTTGGAACCATCGCATCAGCTCTTCAACTATAATAATCCTTATGGCGCTTGCAAAACTTGCGAAGGCTATGGACGCATCATAGGCGTAGATCCCTACAAAGTAATACCCAATGAAAACCTCTCGGTATATGATGGAGCGGTGGCCTGCTGGACTGGGCAGAAAACAAGCCAATGGCGGGATATGTTTATCAGTAATCCTGCAACAGGAAAGTTTCCGATCCATAAGCCTTACAAAGATCTAACAGCTAAGCAAGTCGATCTCCTGTGGAATGGAGACTATGGCATCAGAGCCTTTTTCTCAGAGTTAGAACGTAAAGCTTATAAGATACAGAACAGAGTGATGATGGCACGCTATAGAGGGCGGACAACGTGTACAGATTGTAATGGCGGTCGACTCAGGCCAGAGGCGGACTATGTCAAAATAAATAAAAAGAGCATCAAAGATCTCATCAATATTCCGATGGACGAGCTTCAAGCTTTCTTCAACAAAATGAAGCTGAGCAAACATGATGCTGATATCGCCAAGAGAATTCTTATTGAGGTCAATACCAGAATAAAAACAATGCTCGATGTGGGCTTGGCCTATCTTACCCTAGATAGAATTTCTTCTACCCTAAGTGGTGGAGAGAGCCAGCGCATCAACTTAACACGGACACTGAGTAGCAATCTCACCAACTCACTCTACATTCTAGATGAACCAAGTATCGGCCTACATCCAAAAGATACTGGTAATCTTGTCCGTGTACTGAAAGGGCTTCGGGATCTAAAAAATACTGTCATCGTTGTAGAGCACGAAGAAGAAGTTATCGATGCTGCCGATTACATCATAGACATAGGGCCGCTAGCAGGTATCTTTGGTGGAGAGCTGGTATATTCTGGAACTTACTCCAATTTCAAAAAAGCAACCAACAAGAGTCTTACAGCCGCTTACCTGACAGGTAAAAAATCGATTCCTACACCTAAGCAACGTAGAAAAGTCGTCAACAAAATAGAACTCAAAGGAGCACGACAACATAATCTCCAAGATGTCAATGCTACTTTTCCACTTAATACGATGACCGTCGTTACGGGAGTGTCTGGCTCAGGAAAGACGACTCTGGTCAAGCAAATATTATTTCCAGCACTCAAGAAAAAACTGGGAGAAACCGTCTCTCAAGCGCCAGGGCTATTTAAGTCTCTTACTGGAGATTTCAAGCTTATAACCAAAGTGGAACTCATCAATCAAAGTCCGATAGGTAAGTCTAGTCGATCTAACCCAGCTACCTATGTCAAAGCCTATGATGCGATAAGGTCTCTTTTTTCTAGTCAGCAATCAGCAAAAATAAAAGGGCTGGCGCCCAAGCATTTTTCCTTCAATGTAGAGGGTGGCCGTTGCGAGAAGTGCAAAGGCGAAGGAGAAGAGACTGTAGAAATGCAGTTTCTCGCTGATGTCAAATTGATCTGTGAAGACTGTCGGGGACAACGTTTCAAAAAGGAAGTCCTAGAAGTAGAATACAAAGGAAAAAGTATCTATGATGTTCTCAATTTATCTGTAGAGGAGGCTTTAGAATTTTTTGAAGAAAAAAAAGATATCATAAAAAAAATCCAACCACTCTACAATGTGGGCTTGGGATATGTGAAACTTGGACAGAGTTCCAACACCTTATCGGGAGGAGAAGCTCAGAGAGTCAAGCTCGCCTCTTATCTAGGCAAGGAACAGAGTAGCGAAAAAATCTTTTTCATCTTTGATGAGCCGACGACTGGCCTCCACTTCCACGACATCAATAGACTCCTCGATGCGCTTAATGCCTTGGTGGAGAAAGGGCATACTGTCGTTATCGTTGAACACAATATGGAAGTTATCAAATCCGCAGACTGGGTCATAGACTTGGGTCCTGATGGTGGGCGAGGTGGAGGAGAGCTGCTGTATCAAGGTCAACCCGAAGGCCTGACCAAGAACAAGCGGTCTCATACTGGCAAGTACCTCAAGCAAAAATTGTAAGGCCTAAAAAATCAAAAGAGGCCTATCTTAGGACCATGAAGAACTGTGTCTTTTTATTGCTCATCACGTTGGTAGCTTGTAAGTCATCACAGGTACTTACGGAACATAATTTTCCCTCTCCTGTAGATACCCAAGATAGACCCATACTGCTTCAAGAGAAGCGACTCTATGCTATTGACGGTATTCAACTTAGCAATCAATTTGACGGTGCTCGAGCCAATGACTTCACTAAAATTAACGATAGCACCTATAGAGTGTCTATCCTTCCAGAAAACGAGCCGATTAATGAAAGTCCGCACTATGCCTTCTGGATCAATGCACCTGAGGGTGCAACGATAGATTTAGAAATATATACAGGAGATTACAAACATCGCTATTGGCCCAAGATGAGCATCTCGGACAGCCCTTACGAACCTATGGACAGTATCTCCTTTGACACCCTCAAGGCAGGCAATATCGCTACACTAAGAGATTTGGCCTTAGGTCGTGAGCAACTCTTTATAGCGGCACAAGAGCTCCGACCTTCTAGCTACACTAAAAACTGGATAGCCAACCTTACCAAAGCACATCCGCATATCAAGACTGCCACAGTAGGTCATTCCAAGCTCGGCAAAGACATAGACTATCTTGATCTAGGAGAAGGATTACCAGATGACAAACCTGCTATATTAATCTTTAGCAGGACACATCCTCCAGAAATCAGTGGTTATATGGCAATGGAGCGATTTGTAGAGGAGATACTTGAGGACAACCCGCTAGCCAATGCCTTTAGAAAAAAATTCAGAGTACTCGCCTATCCCCTCATCAATCCTGATGGTGTCGACCTAGGACATTGGAGGCACAATGCGGGCGGTATCGACCTCAATAGAGACTGGGGGAAATTCCGCCAAGAAGAGCCTCGCGTCGTCGCTACTCATGTACTGCAAGAAACCAAAGCTCACAACAATGAGGTGCTACTGGGCATAGACTTTCACTCCACACAAGAGGACGTCATCTACACACATACAACTAATCGTGTATCAAAAATATTTCCCTTTAAAGACCTCTGGCTGCAAGCGCTCTCGGACCAAGGGTATGGACCTAATGAAGAAGCTTACGACCTCAGCTCTCCTATGACGAAGGGCTGGTTCTATCTAGAGTTTGGCGCAGAGGCTATCATTTACGAAGTGGGTGACGAGACTGATAGATCTTATCTCAAAGAAAAGGCAGCCTTTGCAGCAAGAGAGATGATGAAACTATTAGTGCTTAGACCCAATCAATAAACGATGAAATTCAAAACGACAGTAGGTCTACTTACCAACAATGTCTACTTTGGCCACATCCATATCCCTAAGATTGTCTATGATAAGATGACTACGGATGGCAACAAGAGAGTTCTTTGTACGGTCAATGACAATGAATATTTTCACGCAGGCCTAATGCCCAAGGGGGAAGGCAACTTCTTCATTATGCTCAATAAGAAAAGGATGAAAGCTTTTCAATTAGAGCCAGGCCAAGAGGTAACTATTACTTTGGAAAAGGACACAAGTAAATATGGGATGCATATGCCACAAGAATTTCAGGAGGTCTTAGATAGTGATCCTGAAGGGGAAAGCTATTTCGAGCAATTAACAGACGGTAAAAAACGAAATCTCATCCATCTCGTCGCCAAAGTAAAGAACATAGACCTCAAGATTACCAAAGCGCTCATCATCTGTGATCATCTAAAAGCCAATCAAGGTAAGATAGATTTCAAGTTGCTTAACGAGGCTATGAAAGTGAAGAATAGGAAATACTGATGTGACTGGATTCTACAGCTACGGGATAATGTTCCTCTCTCACAGTAGACTATATTCTAGGAGATATCTTTTTCAATTTTATCAATAAATGTCTTTATGTGTTCTGCATAAAAAAGTGGCAATCTTAGATTATCTCCCTTCAGTGATAGATTATTTGTAGACAGCACTATGCTGATCTTAGGTGCATACTTTTCCTTGTAGACTCTGAGACTCTTTGCTTTTGTATTAAGACTAGACTTCACCTCAATAGGAAAAATATTTTGACCCTTCACCAGCAAGAAGTCCACTTCAGCTTTTCCTGCACTCGTCCAATAGTGTAGACTGTCAAGGCCTTGATATCTTAAGGCTTGGGCAATATAATTTTCCGTCAATGCGCCTTTGAATTCCGTAAAAAGTGTCGTTGCGTTTATATAATTGCTCGGTTCTAACTCACTCATCGCAAAAAGCAACCCGACATCTAGTACATATAACTTAAAAGCAGACAAATCATTGTAGGTTGCAAGAGGTAATCGAGGTACAGAGACATCTGAGGCTTTGAGGACGAGCCCAGACTTAATCAACCACAAAAGAGCAGCTTCATATTCTCGAGCCTTGGCTCCCAACCTCGCCGCCTTATAGAAAAATTTTTTGTTTTCTTTCGCTAATTGAGACGGCAAGGAATCCCATATGTACCCCACTTTGACTGCATCTTTTCTTGCTATGTATTTAGAAAAATCAGAACTATAAGAGCGCAGCAAATTTTTCTTGACCTCCGTCGCTTGTTGTATCGATTTGGTTTCTAAATAAGTGCTGGCGACCTCAGGCATCCCACCGCATATGATATACTCTTTAAAAATCTCCGAAATAGGATTAAAGAAAGTTTGGGGTATTAGATCTATAGTCTCTTCCGAGAGATAATGCGCATACGCTTTGTGCAACTGATTATTGGCTGCCATTAAGAATTCATCAAAACTCAAAGGATTCAATTCTAAGAACTCCACCTTACCTACTGGAAAAGAGGCGTGCTGTCCCAGACTCACACCCAACAAGGATCCAGCTGCAATTACTGAGTAATCCGAAGCCTCTTCCTGAAAATACTTCAATGCGGTCAGTGCCTCGCTACAAGCTTGTATTTCGTCAAAAAAGATTAAAGTGTTTTCTGGCTGAATGGGTGTATCAAGAGTAAGATTCAGACTTCTGATGAGTCGGTTAGGATCTTTCGTGACTCTAAATAGCTCGTGTAATTCTACTTGCTTCTCGAGATTAAAATAAGCGACTCGTCCTGTTCTACCCCTAAATACATTCTTACCAAAGTTCTTAATCAGCGTGGTTTTGCCGACTTGTCTAGCGCCATTCAGGATTAAGGGCTTCTTGCTAGGACGATCGGTCCACGCTTTTAAGTCTTTTTCTAATGTTCTGTGGAAGTGCATACTGCTCAATATAACAGCATATCACATTATTCGTTCCAAAAAGGTGTAAAATAACACATTATTGGTTCCAAAAAGGTGTAAAATGTTTTATTATTCCCTACTAAAAAGTGTAAGTTATAGAGTAATTGTCTGAAAATCAATGAATTATAACACCTATGAAAACGAAAGAAAGCGAGGTAAGTGCAGTATTAAAAATAAGTGCCCCGAGGGGGAGTCGAACCCCCACGCCCATACGGACACATGGCCCTCAACCATGCCTGTCTACCAATTCCAGCACCGGGGCGAGTGTATCGCTATGCTAGCCAACAAATGTCGCAATATTCATCAGATTACCAAAATCATCTGAAACCGTATTGATTTGTTTAGATTTTTATTGGTATCCTCAGCTACATAATGTGACAAATCTCTATATCTGAAGTCAAAAGAAACGACTTTAATACCCTTAAAAGGGGCTGGTGTAGTGTTTTTTACACTACGCCAGCTTACTTTTTTAGAGCTCGACGCTGGATAGCCTTATATTCCATTCCTGCAGCAATGAATACAAAAATCCCCACACCCACAAGCACCAGGATCTTGTGGTAAACACCTAAAGCGACGAAGGCTACGGCAAAGATACGACCCACAACAGAAGCGACGAAGGTGGCTCTTTCCTTAGGAATCCAGAACGAAAGAAGTGCTCTGAAGATCCTTCCTCCATCCATAGGAAAGGCAGGGATGAGGTTGAATAAAAAGAGAGTGCAGTTCATCAGCATGATCATAAACAGGAATCCGATTGGATTTGTAAATATGCTATAATCGATAAGATCTGGATTAGGAATTCCAGCACCCAACAGATGCAACACAGCTATAACCATCAAGACAATAACAATATTGACAAGTGGGCCAGCTATGGCTACAAGAATCTCGAAAGCGGGCTTTTCTGGGAAGCCATTTAGACGAGCGACACCACCTATCGGAGTCAAAATAATATCCTGTGTACCTATCCCAAATCGTCTAGCCATCAAAGCGTGACCATACTCATGCAAGAGCACACAGAGGAACAAACAAGCCATATATGCTGCAAATCCAAAAGCCTGGGTCGTTGTTAGACTTTCTACGAATACAACATAGGCCAAGAGTCCAAAAGTCAATGCAAAACTGATATGCATCTTGATCGGAATACCTAACCAACTTCCCAAGTAAAAAAATTTCTTCACGCTGTCTTACTTAAATCAAATGAGCGATAATGATACAGCAATAATATCCCTGCACAAATCAACATAATAGAAGTTATCAGATAAGCATAAATAATATTATTCGCCTCTTGGAAAAAGGCAACTGAAAAGAAACCGAGCATCATAATCCTAAAGAAAACATTGGTCAAAAAGAAAATACTACCAGCTCTTCCAAACAACTGATTCGGCACATTTCTAAAAAGATACGTGACTCTTGCTATACGCGTACCCGCATTGCTGATACCTAAAACAAAAAGCACAAAGAAAAACAAGGGAATAGACTTAGTAGCGAATTGCATAAAGAAGACAACTGCAGTAAGAAAAGTCAGAAACACAGTCAGTGCTGGAATAGGAATACGTTGAAAAAAATTCTTCAAGGTCAATCCTACACAAATAGCTCCAGCTGCGTAAGCCATTTTAGAATTGGCATAGATATCCCCACTCTCTTGCAAATGATTACTGACATAAGATACGCCTAGATAAAAAGCTTCCAACAACATCGCCAAAAATACCATATAGGATAGGACACCGAACCAAAAGATAGGTCTATTCTCACTCAAGTAATCCAATCCTGTTTTGAGCCGAGCTAGTACGGAACCAACTTCTATTTTTCTTGTAGTCAGTGGCTTATATACGATAAGAGAAATTATACCGAATGCCGCAAAGTAAGTAATGGCATCTATCATAAATATTTGATGAATCTGCCAAGGCGCTATATCCCAGCCCACATCAAGACTAAACCCAAAGACTCTAAAAACACCGCCAGTTGTCCCCTCTAACAATAGTGTCGCGACAGCACCCGCAGTAATTGTAGTGCATTGCCCTATGATCTCCATTAATGAGGTCATCATAGAGTAATTTTTCCTTTCTGTTATCTCTTGCACAAAGGCATAGAGATTGGGATAATGAATATTATAATTGAGAAAGGTCAAGGCAAACACTATTGCTACCAACAAATCTGGCAAGCCTCCTAGGTTATACCCGAGTGCACTGATCGCAGTAATTAATGATCCCCCAACAAAAGTGACAACGAGAAATACGGTCTTCCTATCGTACTTATCTATGATGGCGCCACTAAGTGGAACCCAGAACATAGAACAGATATTGGTGACGAGATAGACAGTGCCAAAAAAAACTAGCATCTCCTTCTGCGCAAAGTACCAAGGAATGGCAATCATACTGATACCTTGTGCAACACCAGAGATGGCATTGGCTATAAAAAGTAGGATGATGGCTCTTTTATTCAATAAGTACCTTAGTTTTCTGAAGGCACTTCCAGGGAGTGGAGTATTTCCATCTTAGTGGTGAAGTAGACATATTTCTTGAGAAATTGACTATCAAGTAGCTCTACAAATTTTCTGAGGGCAACCATCCCTTCTGTTTCAAAAATTTCTTTAGTAGAAAAGATAAACTGCACAGCAAAGGTCAAGTCTTCATCGTCTTGAGCGACGAGCACTTGATTAATTTGCGAAGCGACAACAACCTCACCATCTGTGCATTGGGGCAGAAAATCCTCTTTCATTGCCACCAACCACTCTTCTGCTAGATCCTGATGAATCTTGAGTGTTATATTGTATATGAGTGGGTTAGCAGTCAGTATATCTTTAGACATCATCTCCTCTTAATATTCTAAATCTCTTTCTGGCTTCTACAGCAAAGGTACTATTAGAAAAATCTAAGTACAGCTTCTCATAGAGCTCTTTGGCTTTTTCTTTATCATCCAATTCCAATTCGTAGATCTCGGCTGCCTTCATCAAAGCATTGTCTGCTCTTATCTCTTCGTTGAAATCTGTAAATACTTTGGTATATAACTCAAGAGCCTGATCATAATTTTTTCTACTGTAATGTATATCTGCCTTTCTAAAAAGGATGTCATCTTCTAGGTCGTGTTCAGGATACGTAGTAGAAATTTCATTAAGCAAAGCCGTAGCAGCATCAAATTTATTCTGGACTGCCAAAAATTCAGCTTGAGCAAACATCTTCAAAGGAATATCTGTCGTATCTAAGCCCATATTGTCCATAATGAAAACAGACATATCTATGGCATCATTGGAGATGAGCTTGGAAGTAGCGGATTCCAATATATCAAACTGCTCTTGTGCCCAAGCAAACTCTCCTTCATAGTAGAAGAGCATCGCATTCTTAAATCTGGCAATCTCTCCTTGTAACCCCTCTTCATTTTCTTTATCTACTTGAGAATAGAGTAAAGTAGATTCCCACACCTCTCCTCTCATCAAGTAATAATCCGCCAGCGCTATTTTACTAGATGACTTGGTCGACTTATCGATGCTCGCTAACCCTACTAGATCTTCTAAGACTGTAATGGCCTTATCCATATCATTTTTAGTAAGCGCTAGGAAGTCAGCGTATTGCTTGATGATATAATCTGTATTGGCATTGACCCCCATTTCGTCCATAAACTGCTGATAAGCAACATCTATGCTATCCAACTCTGAAGGCACAATCTGAGTCCTCGCCATCGCTTGTATTTCCATTAGCTTGAGCTTGTTAGCGTTGGCCGTGAGATACAATGGACTTTCTAGCCCTTTCTTTGTAATGATATAATCATAGGCTTTTATTGCGGTCTCTTCGTCATCGTCTTTTCTTGCGATCTCACCTAAGGTCAGTACGCGTTCTCCATTTTCATCAAGTCTCCTGTCTAAGGCTCTCGCTTGTCTAAGTGCAGACTTATAATCTTCTTTCTCTATAAAGGTCCACTGCAACAACTCTGGAAAGATGATATTATCGGGTTGCTCTTGGATTCTGGTATAGAGCTGTGTCTTCATCTCTTCGAGATAAGTGCTATCGCCCTTAAGCCAATACTTCATATTGGTCTTAGTGTTCTTGATTCTTTCTGGTGATTGCCTCTGAGCATAATTGATATAGTATTCAATCATCTTCACTGGCTGATTGAGCTTCTTGTAGACATCGGCCATATTGGTCTCAAAGGGAAATTTGTCCTTACCCATCATTTGCTCTCCTTTGAGATAGGCTTCTAAGGCAAGCTCATACTTACCTAATCTAGAAAAAGTATTACCGACCTTATTGATAACACCTATCTCAGAAGGCATCTCATCGATACCCCTTCTATACCATTTGTTGGCTTCTTCTGCCTTGTCCTGTTTCTCTAGAAGGTTACCGTAAGTGACGTAATTATTGGTCCGATTGGGATATTCCTTGATTTGACCCTTGAGTTCCTTTCCAGCCTTCTCATACTCCTCCAATTCTAGTAAGCAAGCGATATAATTGTCAAATAGATAGAGTTGTGCCGGATTCTGCTTGTAAAGCTTAAGATAGGTCGCTGCTGCCTTTTCATACTCTCCAGAGCGGAAATATTGGTTGGCGAGCCTCGAATCTTGAGCTTGGAGGCCTGTACAGACAGCTATACTTAGAAAAAGAAACAAAACCCTTGAGAACTGGGATATCCTGTGTGTAGAACTCATATGCGCTAGTAGTACTTTATGTATAAAGAACGGTTCTTGTTGAAAATAGATTTCAATCAGGTTGGCATTAGGAAATCAATAAGATTAACCCTACAAAAATAGACTAAAAAAAGGGAGGTCGTTAGAAAAGGGAAAGGCCACAGTCAGGGACCGTGGCCGTTCAGATTATTTTAAAAACTAGTGCTCTTTATCGACTCTGTAAATATACTATTTGAGAAGAGTTTCACTCCCTACTAAAAAGGGTAAAATTCATATATAGATATTTTAATTTGACACCAAATTAGTTTAGTTGCCGTTTCCAATAAGGTCTCTATACTTATTGTTAACATCGACAAATTTGTTTTTGAACTCTTTAATCTGGCTCATCAAGTTTTCCTTAAGGATTTCATCGCCTTTGCGGAGTTGGTCTAAATCCTTGAGTTGCGTACCCAGACCTTCGTGCTCGATCTTAAGCGCTGCCAGCTCATGGTGTGTATCATAATGCTTCTTCTCCCAGTAGGTGACATCCTTTTCTAGAGTCTTGATCTTAGTATTGTTCATACGTAGTTCTCGCTCCATCACTCTAATCTTATTGATCTCCTCTGCTTGCTTGTCGTATTTCTTCTTATAGTCATTGGCCATAAGCGTACTCTTTTCGAGCTTGGAGCTTAGATCCTTGATTTCTCGTTCCATCTTAGACCGCTCATTGATCCAGTCTTTCCCATCAGATACGTCTCTTTGGTACTTCAATTTGAGCTTTTCCAACTCTTTCTGCGTCTTCTCCAGAGTAGAGGCCAATCGCTCCTTCTCTGTTTTCATCTTACTTTGCTGATCTTTGGAATCCTTAAGCAGTAGATTCAACTCTTGGATTTGACCTTTTAACTCCTTGGTCTTCTGTTGAAGATTTTGGTTGGCCGCCTGACTTTCTTGCTTCCAAGACTCGGCTTTGTTCCTCATTTGCTCTACCATTCCTTTCTCTTTTTTTAGTGCCTTGCCGAGGTCTGAGTATTCTTTTTGAAGCTTGTCATACTCTGGCTTGAGGTCTTTGACCTTTCTTCCGGCTATAAAATGGTTGAGTACCCAGCCTAAAAGGAGAAAAATAAGGCCCCAGAAGAAACTTACGAGATAAGAAAGCGTAAACATCGATGCTAGATTTGAAGTGTATTAGATATATACCAAAAGGCAAATATATTCTCCATTTAGACTTCAAGTCATAACAAAGTAACTTTTGACGCTATTTTCTTTGTTGAGATAGCCAATAGTTGACAGTTTCGTCCAGACTGCCCTCGACATACCCTAGCTGATACGCTTTATTATTTCAACTTAAACTTCACTGGCAAGGTGTAGAGTACGCGTACAGGCTTACCTCTCTGCCGACCAGGAGTCCACTTTTCGCCCATATTGTTCATCTTCTCTACCACTCTCACTGCCTCTTTTCCACACCCTCCCCCAGGGTCTCTCCTCAGCTTAATCTCAGAAATACTTCCATCAGGCTCTACGACAAACTGTACAACAGCCATCCCTTCAATACCATTAGCCTTGGCTAATGTGGGATAGACAATCCCCTTGTAGAGATAATCCAGAAGGTGCTCGGTAGCACAAGCAGACTTTTCCTTAATATCCACTTCTAAGAGCTCGCAACCTGGAAATCTAGGCAGCTGATCCGGAACCTTGATGATCTCATTGGGATCATCTTCGACCAATGGAGGCGGCACCCAAGGTGCAGGTTTGCTATACGCTACGGTGTCTACAACAGGGGCAGTATTATCATCTTGATCTGTTACGGTAGGAGCAGTGGTGATAATCTGGTCTACTGGTTTGTATTCTATAGGTTTCTTCAACTTGGGTAATACCGTCTTAGGTGTAGGAGGTGGCGGCGGTGGTATTTTTTTCTTAGGCAATTGTACTGTCGCCGGTATCTGGATAGTCTCGTCTACAAAAGGATCCGAGGAGACAACATAGCTCGCCTGAGCTTCTGTCTGCCAATTGATAAGGACAACAGTAACCACAAGAGACATCAGCATCCCTATAAGAAAATGTATCGGTGCGAAATCAAAAGAAGTCTTGACCCAAGCGCCTAATCGATACCCAAACAGCATTATAGATCCTAAGAGGCTCAGCACAAAGCCTAAGACTTGGATAACTTGTACTGTGTCAAAAGTGTCAAAGATATTCATAGTTGTAGGTTTTGACTATGAGATGAGAAGAGACGGGATTTTGGTGGACTAGACAATAAATTGTGAATGATAAATTGGGGATTGTGAATGATGAATTTTGAATTGGGAATACTTACAGATTGCATCGAGCTACAAGTTTTGACAAAGGAGAAAATTTCAATTTTCAAATCCTAAAATCCTCTAATCCTAATTCTGACAATTAGAATACTGAGCATACAGCATCGAAAATAAAAGTCTCGACGAACGTGAGTTGGGATGAACTTAATTATAAGATTGTCCTTACTACGGGATTACAAGAGAAGTGAAGTTAGTCTCTTCTATAAATTTTTAATAAATCAGAACGATAAAAAATTTCAATAAGTTATTTCGTAATGTTTGGCATTAAGTCATCGCCGATTCTGATGAATCGGTTCCTTCCTTTTAAAGGTCCATTTAGGACCAATAATCCTGCGGACCAGTCAGTCATCCACTTCGCTTCGCTACGGTCTGAATGAAAAAGGAGAAAGAATCTTAAAATCCTTTAA
>CALBWK010000141.1 GCA_937969415.1 uncultured Saprospiraceae bacterium
GTAAAGCCCTTGGCTGTGGGGTAGACATTATAGAATAGCTCGAAATCTTGTGCTTGTACAAAGTGCGCCAGTAGGAAGAAGCAGATGATAAGTTTGGGGTTCAATTGATGCATAGTGGAATAAATATAGGAGATTAGCGTCAGAGTTGCTGTCTTCTCTAGTATTAGGAAGTGTAGTTAGCTGTAAAAATATAAAATCGGCCTGCCTTTTAACTTTGTATGAATATCTACTATCTATATATATGACAATTGACAAATTCATATTTGATAAGCCCATCTTAGATTTTTTCTTTAGACCAAGTGGTCCCCTTAAGACCTTGAATTATGGAAACTTGGAAGACGGTAAGTTTAGCTCACGCGGGCAATATGAATTTGACGAATCCGGTAGAATCTTATCTGAGACAGGATATCAGAGTGGATGGAAGGCTTATCCCGTAGGATTTTCTCCTCCTCCGTCGATTCAATATAGGAGAATCTATAAGTATCAAGATGCGCAATTGGTCTTAGTGAGGGAAGAGGATATAAACACTCAAGAACAATTAGAGGCTTATGAGTTTATATATGCTGATCAAAAACTAGTGCAAACCATTCATGCTAAGGATAATGGTAGAGTAAAGTTTTCAACCTGCTACGAGTATGATGAGCAAGGTTATTTGAGCATTGAAAAACACTATTCTGTTAATTCAAAAAATAACAAACTGTACAGTTCAAAAGAGATAGAGAGAAATAGCGCACATCAGGTAACCCAGATTAAGCGTATTGATTATAGGGAAAGAGAAGGAGAGGTAGTTTCGAGAGAAATCTGTTCTATTCGAGAATTTGAGTATGAGGAAAATAGAATCAGAAAAATACTTCGGAACGGAGAAGATCGTAATTTATTTTCAATTGTAGCTGAGTTGTTGTCTCCAGATTCTGATCTAATAAAACTTGTTAAGTATCCTAAGGACTTCTCTGACTCAAAGCAAATAGCCTATCAGTATGATGATTATGGGAATGTAGAAAAAATTGTTTCAACTTATAAGGATAGCGTAATAACGCAGATTTATCGATTTGCTTGATTGGGCTGGGGATAATGTAGTCGGTAGTCTGGATGATTTCAGTCCAGTTAATTATTTTAGTCTTGACCCCGGGCAGTAAAGTGTAAGTAGAACCATACACCTGAATTACAAGCAAAAACCTTTTTAGTACCTTCGAGTTCTACTATCTTCATCTTATGCCCAAAGTAACCTCCCTCCATATCTATCCCATAAAAAGCCTTGGCGGTATAAACTTGCAAGAAGCCCACGCAATGGCAGAGGGTTTTCAATATGATCGTCGATGGATGCTAGTAGATGAGCAAGGAAAATTTCTTACCCAGCGAAGTGACAGCCGTCTTGCACAGTTCCAATGTGAACTGGGCAAAGAAAGCTTACAAGTACAGTTTAAAACTGAGCACTTAGAAATACCACTCTCTGAGCACCTTACTTCCACCACACGCGTAAGTGTATGGGAAAGCTCTCTTGATGCGAATGAAGTGCATCCACAATATTCTCAATGGTTCTCAGATCTGTTAGAACTGCCGTGTAAGTTAGTGCGGATGACAGATGCTTCTCATCGTCCCAAAAAACTCTTGGTCGCACCCCACGAGACTCTGCTCAGTCTCGCCGATGGTTATCCCTATTTAGTGCTAGGTTCTGCGAGTATGCAAGCGCTTAATGAAAGATGTCCAGAAAACATACCTGCAGATCGCTTTAGGGCCAATATTTTATTGGATACAAGGTCTGCCCACGAAGAAGATGATTTCAGTAAGTTTAAACTAGGAGAGGCAACCTTTCAAGTTATCAAACCCTGCGCTCGATGCCAAGTCATTACGATAGATCAGCAAACAGGAGCAATGAGCAAAGAGCCCACAAAAACTCTCGCGACCTATCGTAAAATAGATAACCACATTTTATTTGGCGCCAATACAATTTTGTCAGAACCAGGAATGGTGAGGATAGGGGATGAGGTGGTGGTTAGCTGATTAGTGCATAGATAATAGTGGGATGGGTGCTTTTGCCGTTGCCACCCTTTAGCTCCTACTAACTTCCATGGGCCTGCACTAAGCGAACAAAGTGAGTCGAACGTGAAGAACCTCTACCGCTTCCCGCTCTATTATCTAATATCTATTATCTGTTATCTAAGAAGCCCAGCCCTCGCCGCCGCGCCTCAACTATGCACTATGCACTAAAAGCCCAGCCCTCGCAGCCGTGCCCCAACTATGCACTAAGAAGCCTCGCCCTCGCCGCCGCGCCCCAACTATGCACTCTTATCTAACCCTTCACTCCATACCTTAAACTGGTCCATCCACTTTTGTGTCTGCTTCTTAAATATGCCGGGCATCAGCTTTGCCATCAGTTTCATCATAAATCCCCGCATCTCTAGGTATTCTACTTCTGCTGTCCATCGAGTCTGTTGTGGCCCTAATTCCTTGAAGTCGTTGTTCATAGAGTTTTTACCAAAATCACCTTCATAAGTGCCATAAAAAGCCTCGGGCAGCTTGCGCATAGTGATCGTCTCAGTGAGGGTCATTTTTCGGCCTCTGATATCGTATTTGACGAGACTCTGTGCACCTACAGTACCGGGAATACCTGATTTAGGCTCAAAAGAGATGAATCCATCCTGCCAAAATTGCATATTCTCAGGGTTGTCAAAGAGTTCTACAACTCTATCTCTATGTAGATCTATATCTACGGCACAATTAAACTTCATTTTCTCAGTCAGTTTTTCTTAAAATTAGACAAGAGTATAGAGAATCCTATACTTTCGCACTTTATTTGAAAAGCACGGAAACCTAATCTAAAAATATTCAACAGATGGCAACTAACTTACTAGAATCATTAAAATCTAGCCTAGGAATGGATCTCGCTGAGCATTCAGCTAATTTCTTTGGTGAAGAACAACAAAACACAAGATCCGCGGTCAATGGCACTTTTGCAGCTATCCTAGCAGGTATGATACAACGTGTATCTTACGATAAGGGCGCAAAGGACCTACATAAAATCCTTAAAAATGAGGATGTAAGAGAATATGATATAGAAGATATATTCACTAGAAGTCCTCAGACAGTCAATGGTATGGTCAATAGAGGTACACATTTCTTACCGAGTATCTACCCTGGCAGATTTAGAGAAGCAACCAATGCCGTAGCTGAAGATAGTAACGTAAAGAAATTGACTTCATCTAAAATGATGAAGATTTGTGCGCCGTTGATGCTCAATACTTTAGGTAAAGAGGTGCAGGCTGGAAATCTTGATGTAAATGGATTGAAGTCGCTTCTCAATGGTCAAAAGGCGGGAGTGCAATCAGCACTTTCTGATAAATTCTTTGACAACGCGGAACTGTCCGCCTTTGGATGGACTAAAAAGGAGGTCGTCAAAGAAGAGCCTAAAAAGAAAGTAAAGAAGATTAAGCCTAAAAAGGAAGTAGTAGAGAAAGTAGCTCCAGTTGTAGAAGCTCCAGTTGTAGATGAAACAGTGGGCAGAGCAGCAACAGGCGGTATGAGTTTGTTGAAGTGGCTTTTACCTCTTCTCTTGATTCTTGGCTTGATCTGGTTATTAGCAACTAGAGGTTGTAGTGGTGTAGAGGCAACGAAGACTGCTGTATTGGCGCCTGTTGAGGCAGCGACGACAGCAGCTCAGAGTGCTGCTACAACAGCGACGACAGCTGTTACCAATGTTTTTGGAAAAGTAAATGAAGCAGCTATGGGTGCTCTGAATAGTATCAAATTTGCTGCTGGTTCCGCTGGTGAGCAAATGATGGGCTTCATCAAAGGCGGCGCTAATGGAGAAGGTAGGTTTAGATTTAATAATCTGACCTTTGCTTCTGGCTCAGCCAATATTGATGGGACATCTGGTCTCGAAGTAGATAATATGGCTGCTATACTCAATGCTTATCCTGAAGTAAAAGTCAAATTAGAAGGCTTTACAGATAGCCAAGGAGATCCTACAGCTAACCAAACGCTATCTCAAAATAGAGCTGAAGCGGTGCAAGCAAGATTGATAGGACTCGGCATTTCTGCAGATAGAATAACGACTCAAGGATATGGTGCAGCAAACCCTGTTGCGGGTAACGATACGGCAGAAGGTCGTGCTCAAAATCGTAGAATTGAGGTGGTTGTAGTGAAATAGTAGGGTTTTATAGAGAAAAATTGAATGCAGGACCCCCAAAGTCCTGCATTTTTAATTTCTAGTTGTTAAATTGTACTCAGCTATTATAACTTACATACACAAAAAATTATGGCAAAGACTAAAAAACCTAAAGTAACCCTTCTCAAAGGTCCCAAAAATGAGACCTGGAAAAAAGTAAAAACTGATGGAGCAACGAAAAAAATGAATTATATGCTCTCATCTCACGGGAGAATCAAAAGCGTTAACAAAAAAACTAAAGATGAGCACCTCATCAAGGGAACGTATACCAAGGGGGGCTATCACCAATTTAATATCAAGCTAGAGGATGACTACCGTCAGACCTTTTATGTCCACAGAGAATTGGCTAAGCTCTTTTTAGGTAAGCCGAAGAAGAACCAAGAGTATGTCTGCCATAAAGACGGAGATAAGAAAAATAACAAGGTCAAAAATCTGATGTGGGCAACACGAGATGATTGGTCAGCTCTGCATAGAAAATTAGGGACCTATGCAAATAGGGAATATAACGGCACCTTCAATGCTAAGCTTACAGAAAAACAGGTTATAGCTATTAAGAAAAGCCTTAAAGCAGGTAGAAAAACTAAGACAGCTATCGCTCAGAAATATGGGGTTTCTATCACTCAGATCAATAGAATCTCTACAGGAGAAAATTGGAAGCACGTCACTATCTAGTACGGAAATTCAAGCTCGTCTAACAATATAATCAAGACCTGGCTTCATCTATTGGAGCTGGGTCTTGTAATGTTCAGTTGCAAAATTACACCACCTACATTCTTTGTCTTCACAAGTGGTATCAAACTTATAAGCGTGTATGTCATCAAACATATCCGTAATCTGTTTGCCTACATGTGCTATATCTTCGGTTGTGACGTTGACAGCTTCTTTGTGGAATTTCTTTGATTGCTTATCTGGTTCTATATAATCAATGCGCCCTTCGACCATATTAATATTATACTTGTTGTCGCTGCTCAATAGAATCTTATAGAAGACCAGTTGTCTCCAATAATCTCCGCCGACACCATCAGCGTCATTATTGTTGTCTTTGAGCTTGTCTTTCTTGTAGCGGCCTGTTTTGTAATCTACGACCTTAGCGTGGTCTTTGAAGACTTCTACTTTGTCTATTACGCCTTTGAGGGGGACACCTTTGTAGACAGCATTAGAAAGTTCAATTTCTAATTTATAGTCAGGTATTGCTAGCCACTCTTCTATTTTTTCGGTATGATAACCTTTGAGTACTTTTTGACCATAGGCCAGATAATCATCATACTCTTCATCTGTAAAGTTGGATCTGTAATAGGTCAATCGTTCTTTGTATAGAAACTGGAGCCAGTCTATGGTTTGTGTTTTCGGGTCTCTGATGTTGTTGAAAAAGGCATGCAATGTATCGTGCATAGCACTACCAAATCCTGTCGCCGCATTTCTTGCTCCAGGCACTCTAAGTATGGCCTCGAAATAGAAAGTCACGGGACAGCGAAGAAATTTATTAAGATGGGTAACAGAGAGTTTATATCCTTTAAGCCAGTTATCAATAAGGTTCTTGTCGATAAGGGGTAGGGTGACTTGTTTTCTTTTTAGCAGATTATAGTGAAAGGTAAGGGTGTCTTCGGGATTGACGGCAATAGTATTCTCTGTAAGATCTCCAATTGACAAAGCTTCTGAGATAAATTGTGACTGTTGTAATTCTTTATCTTTTTCATTCTTGTCCGCATAGGTAATAGTGAGTTGTTTTTTTGCTCTTGTCATAGCGACATAGAATAGTCTCCTCTCATCTTCTATATTGGTTTTACTATCGGCATTAATATTATCAGGATAAGAAAATTGTCCAAATCCACCTCCTGCAGATTTGTCCCAGATTTTTTTTGTACATCCTACCAGATAGACCTCTTCGAATTCTAAGCCCTTGGCAGCGTGGGCTGTTAAGAAGTTAACACCTTGATCTGATGATGTGACTTTATTGATAGGTAATTGTATGTATTCCTCTTTCATTTTCTTCGCCATCTGAACCAAGGCTTTGATGTCGAGTGTGGGATTCTTGACCGATTCATTTTTAATAAAATCAAAAAATGTACTCAACACTTGCAGGTCCCAAGCTCTATTGTCATCGGCAATAATACTTTCTAGTATACCCGAGTCATCGATGATCAACTGGAAGGCATTCTGTAGCGTTAACGTGGAGACAGCAGTCATCCAACTATTGAGTTTGTTGGCAACCTCTAAGATGACCTCAGCATTTTTCAGAGTGAGACCTTCTAGGGTTTCCTTGTCAGATATCAATTCTCTCCATAATAATGTCTCCTCTTTTGGTGTATCGATTTTATCTTCTGCCTGTGGCTGATGTTTTTCTTGGTGCCGTTTTGTTAAGTGATGTGCCAGCTTTCCGAGATCTAAAGGGTCTATGTTGAAATAACTATGATGTAATAATCTGAATAATCTATGTTGTCCCGAACCATAGCGGTTGAGTTCATCACTGATGTAACTCAAGATTTCGAGAAGATTTATAATGAGGGGTTGTGTAAGGATGTCAACTTTACGCTTTATGTTGACTGGGATGTCGAGTTTCTCCAATACCGTGACGAGGTCAGCAGCTTGCCGATGTGCCCGATAGATGATGGCAACTTCTTTTAATTTGTTGGGCTTGCTGTCATAGATTTCTTTGAGTTCTTTGACAATGAAAGCATACTCTTCAGAAGTTTTTACAAAATTAAGCAGACGTATCGGAGTGTTAAAGGACTTATTGGTACCTGCTGCTATAAGGTCTTTGGTCAGATTATCCATCTTATCCAGTAGGCGTTCTTTGTTATGGCCTATGAGTGCCTTGCTGCCGTCGAGTATAGGCTGTGTAGACCTATAATTGGATTTGAGAATAATAAGTTCTGGCTTATATTTTTCCTGAAAATTAAGGATGTTACCAAGATTGGCTCCTTGAAATTTGAAGATGGCTTGGTCGTCATCTCCGACGACAAAGACATTAGGATGACCATAGTCCCCTAAGAGATTTTCCAGTAGTTTATTCTGGGCACCATTGGTATCTTGATATTCGTCTACCAGAAAGTATAGATAGCGCTCTTGGTAATCGGCTAAGAGTTGTGGTCTGGATTCAAATTCTCGCAGAACCCACAGCAGCATGTCATTATAATCGTAGCGTTCGTTTTGCTTCATCAAACGCATAAAGAGCGGGTACTGATCGGCGGCATCTTTGAGTTTGCTATACTTATATATAGCGTCGTTATATTTTTTTTCATTAAGATCTCCTTTAACGTAGACCTTGCCGGTTTTTTTGTCTGTTGTCTTTCTCTTGTAGGTAAAATCTTGTCTGTCGATATAGTCATCTACAGCAGTTGAAATATCTTCTGGAGAAAGATTCTCTTTTTTCATCAAATCAAAAAGATGCTTTATCCTTTTGAGGTCTGTGTACTTATCATACTTGTATCGTCTGAGTGAATTATCTTCTGGCAACTGCTCTATAAGACTTCTGTATACGTCTATAGTCTCTAGTTCGGAGATGGGTTGAAATTGCTTGTAAGCGCCAAAGATGTCCAGATTCTCTTGGATGATTTGGTTGCAGAATCCGTGGAAGGAGTTGATATGCACTTGATGGGCAGTCGGGCCAATAAGGCGTAGCAGTCTATTCCGCATCGCGGCTACTCCAGCATCTGTAAATGTGAGGCAAAGGATATTATGTGGTGCGACGTCTTGTTCAAGTAAGATTTTCCCCACACGCATCGCTAGTATCTGGGTCTTTCCAGTTCCTGGGCCGGCGGCGACGAGGACAGGCCCTTCTATAGAGTCCACAGCCTGCTTTTGCTCCTTATTGAGGCTGTCATAGGCCTGCTGAAAGCGCTCGTTATAATTTGGGACTGGTGTAGTAGAGGTCTGATGTGTCGGTATAGCTGTAGAGAATAGGTCGCCTTGCTGCATAATCTTTGTCGATAGTGGAAGGCAAATGTAGTATAGACGATGCAGTGTACTTGCATAGTCGAGGAGTGGGTTCTCAACTAAATATCAACGTCGCTGTAGTCAAGGAAATATGCAAACATGTCTAATCAGTTTCCTAAGATTTATGGACATAAAAAAAGGGCCACCTGCAATCAGATGGCCCATTATGCAATTAAGCATTAGAATCCAACTTACTATATCTTGATAAAGGACATCATGTCAGTCCTTCTATCTGTATTCACTCTTATAAAGTAATTTCCTGTAGGAAGCTCTGAGATATCAATCTTAAAGGTACTTTGACTAGGCATTACAATAGAATGCTGTAACTGACCTGAAATATTATATACGCTTATTGTCATATCTCCTAATTCCTGTGGCATATTCTCTAGCTCAATCGTCATCTCATTGACTGCTGGGCTAGGATATCCACTTACTGTAAAGGCACCGACTGGATTTTCTGGCGATACGTTAGCACCACAAGGGCTTGAAGTACCTACAGACCAATCTGTAGAAGCGTCTCCAGTACCGTCATATAGCAATGCACTTCCCGCTGCAAAGGCTGGAACAAAGTCACCTGTCGACCAGATACCTGCACCTACAGCTACACTTGATCTTCCGTGTCCAGTGCTTCCCCATTCTACATAGTCAATGATGGCTGTAGAGCTACCAAATGAATTGGTTGTATATAAGCCCATCTCACCATCATTTTCGTTAACAGAAACTGTTGTCTCTACAGTAACAAATTCTCCTGGTGCAAGTACAAGATCACCACAGATTAATGTTGCTGCAGATAATTGCTGATAACGTACAGCTGAACCTAGATTACACAACCAGTAACTTGATATGTCTATAGTTGTAGTACCTACGTTAAGTAACTCTATTTGGCTATTACCATTGATTTCGTTCATAACGATATCACTTGTATTAGTCGGTGGTGCTACTGTTCCAGATCTGTTTACAGTGATAGGATTAGAAAGGCTAGCACAACCAGTTATATCGTTGGCATTTAATCCTACTTCTAGTCCTGTTATATTTCCATCATAGCTTAAGTGCCATACGAGGCAAACACCATTTCCTTCGGTATCAAAATTGACAGCACTTGGCATTGGTGGAAGTCCTCGGATAACTCCTTGATCATCAGTAACAACCCACTGAGAGTTCATTCCTTGACTGTTTGCCAAAGTAATAGCACCTGCAGGAATCATATCAGGAACACCATCTCCAACTTCAGTAAAGTTGAATGGTCCACCAAATAATTCTCCACCGTTAGCATTACAACCACTTGCATTCGTTCTAATCACTTCTATCGGATTAGAGAAGTTAAAGCATCCAGTAATGTTGCTTGCATTCAATCCTACTTCTAGTCCTTCGAGTAGTACAATCTGACCGTTGCTCGTTGTATTATTGACAGCTAAGTGCCAGATCAGACAAGTACCAGCACCAGGATTGTCAAAATTGACAGCACTTGGCATAGGAGGAAGACCTAAGATATAACCTAGAGCATCTGTAACAACCCAAATGGTTGTATCTCCTTGACTATTAGCAACAGTAATGCTGCCTGCAGCGATCGTATCTTGAACGCCATCACCTACTTGATCAAAAACAAATGGACCACCGAATAACTCACCACCGTTGGCTTGACAGCCGCTTGCATTATTTCTAATCACTTCTATCGGATTAGATAAGCTGAAACATCCTTGGATATCATTAGCATTTAATCCTGCAGCTAATCCAGTAATTGGACCGTCGTGAGCTAATCTCCAGATAAGGCAAGTACCTGCACCAGGGTTGTCAAAATTAACAGCACTTGGCATAGGTGGAAGACCTAAGATATAACCTGATGCGTCTGTTACAACCCATCTCAATGTGTCTCCATTCGTATTGGCAGAAGTAATAGAACCCGCAGGGATCATATCCGCTACACCGTCACCTACTTGATCAAAAATAAATGGCCCGCCGAATAATTCACCACCATTTGCATTACAACCAGAAGCATTGTTTCTGATTACTTCTATTGGATTAGATAAGCTGAAGCATCCTTGGATGTCATTTGCGTTCATTCCTACTTCAGCACCTGTAATAGTACCTGTAGAAGCGAGTCTCCAGATAAGGCAAGTACCAGCACCAGGGTTGTCAAAGTTGACAGCACTTGGCATAGGCGGAAGACCTAAGATGTATCCTTGAGAATCCGTTACGACCCAAGCCAAATCTCCATTCGTATTAGCAGAAGTAATAGATCCAGCAGGGATCATATCGGCTACACCATCACCTACAGAATTGAAAGTGAAAGGTCCACCGAATAATTCACCACCATTGGCATTGCAACCAGAAGCATTGTTTCTGATAACCTCAATCGGGTTAGATAAGCTGAAACATCCTTGGATATCGTTTGCATTTAAACCTACTTCGGCACCTGTGATAGTACCTGTAGAAGCGAGTCTCCAGATGAGGCAAGTACCTGCACCAGGGTTGTCAAAATTGACAGCACTTGGCATAGGAGGAAGACCTAAGATGTATCCTTGAGAATCCGTTACGACCCAAGCCAAATCTCCATTCGTATTAGCAGAAGTTATAG